>JBBQAK010000229.1:0-6448 GCA_038316215.1 Gemmatimonadales bacterium
CTGGAAGACATCGCCACAGTTGCCCGTCGTATGTACGAGGTTGGCGAGGGCCGACAGGCCGATGTGCTGCGGGCGTCCGTGGAAGTGGCGAAGATGCGGGAGGAGATCATTCGGATGCAGACGGTGCGTTCCGCGATGCACGCCCGTCTGAATGCACTGCTGATCCGCCCGATACCGACATTGATCGGTGAGCCGGTGTTGCCGGAATTCCCGGTCCATCCCGCGACAGTCGATTCACTCGCGGCGATCGCAGTGCTATACCGACCGATGCTGCGTGCCGGTGTCCGGCAAGTGGACGCAGCCCGGGCACGTACACAACTGGCGAAGCGCGAGATTTGGCCCGATCTCCTGCTGGGTGTGCAGTACGGCCAGCGATCAGGCGCCATGGGCACGGAACACATGGGCAGTGTGATGCTTGGCGCATCGCTGCCGGTGTTTGCCGGCAAGCGACAGTACCCGATGCGTGCTGAAGCAGACGCCATGCTGGCCATGGCGCAGGCTGACCTTAGCGCCGCGAATGCCGAAACCGGTGGTGCCGTCGCCGTGGCCTATGCCGACCTGCAACGCGCGCGACGATTGGCGGATCTGTATCGCACCGCAGTGCTGCCGCAAGCCGACGTAACGGTCATGTCATCACGCGCGGCGTATCGAGTCGGCACCGTCCCGTTCATGACACTCATTGACGCACAGATGACGCTCAATCGATACCGCACCGAGTTGTTCACGCTCGAGGCCGACCAAGGCCGGGCATGGGCCGAACTCGAAATGCTGACGGGACGCGTGCTGATCGATGCGCGCAGCACCGCGCCGGCGCTCCCTCGTATGGTGCCACCAGGAGACCCACGACTATGACACCAGATACCGAAGAACGCCCCGAGTCGGCCGCGGTCCGGTCACACGGCCCGTCGTTTCCAGCAGCGCCGCGAGCAGTTCGACTGGTCGTGTTTGCGTTCCTTGTCCTCGCTGGTTCCACGGCGGCGGCGTGGTGGTTCACGCGTGCGAAGCCGGGGGGCGATGCGGCTGCCGCCGCCCCCGCCGGTGCGCACGATCACGGCGCCGTCGCGGGCACCGCGCTGGCAGGGACACCGGTGATGCTCAGCGCCGGCGCGGCGCGGCGAATCGGCGTGACGTACGCCGTGGCCGAACGCGCATCGCTTGGTCGCGAAATCCGGACCGTGGGACTCGTGACGTATGACGAGACACGCGTCAAATCGATTTCGCCCAAGGTGGACGGATACGTGGAGGAACTCTATGTCGCCACCACTGGGGAAGCCGTGCGCGAACACGACCCACTGCTCCGTATCTATTCGCCGATGCTGGTGACGGCGCAGGAGGAACTGTTGCTCGCCGCGAAGCTGGTGAAGGAGGTCGGCGATGCGGCGCACAACAGCATCGGCGGCGGCCGTGATGCAACCCGAGATGCCGACGCGCTCTTGAATGCGGCCCGTCGCCGGTTGCGATACTGGGATGTGCCGGCAGAGGAGATTGCGCGCGTTGAAGCATCCGGTGAGGTCACGAAGACGATCACGCTTCGCTCACCGCTTCACGGCGTAGTGACGCAACGAAACGTGCTCGCCGGCCAGCGTGTCATGGCCGGCGACGCGCTGTTTCAGGTGGCCGACTTACGCGTGGTTTGGGTTGACGGCGAAGTCTTCGAACGCGATCTGTCCGCTGTTCGGCGTGGTCTCCATGTGACGATCGAGATCGAGGCGCTCAGCGGACAGACGCGGGACGGTCGGATCGTGTTCGTTTCGCCGGTGCTCTCGCCGGACACGCGCACGGCGCGGGTGCGAGTCGCCTTGCCGAATGCCGGCTTGACACTCAAACCCGGCATGTTCGCCACCATGCACATACAGGGCGCGACACGCCGTGACGGCATCACGGTGCCGCGTTCGGCGGTCCTGATGACCGGCGAACGGGCGCTGGTCTTTGTGCGTGACTCGAACGCCATGCTGAGCGCTCGCACGGTTGATGTGGGAGTGACGGACGGCGACCGGACGGAGATCCGCCGCGGCCTCGCGGCGGGCGAGACGGTCGTTGCGTCGGCCACGTTCCTGATTGACGCGGAGTCGAACCTGCAGTCGGCCGTTCGGGCGATGTTCAATATGCCGGGCATGGAATCTCCGTCTCCCAACGCGAAGACCACGAAGCCGTCGGTTATGGCCATGCCGGAGCGCACGCCATGAGGTCCCCGTGCTGAAACGCATCATCGCGTGGTCGGTCGGCAATCCGCTACTCGTCATCCTGCTCGCACTCGGGGCTCTTGGCGGAGGACTGTTCGCGGTCAACCGCACACCGCTCGAGGCTTTGCCCGATCTCAGTGACGTGCAGGTGATCGTGCAGGCCGAGTATGCCGAACAGGCGCCGCGTATCGTGGAGGATCAGGTGACGTATCCGATCGCCGCGGAGATGCTCAAGGTCCCCGGTGCCCGCACGGTGCGCGGATACTCATTCTTCGGTGTGTCGTTCGTGTACGTCATTTTTGACGATGGTACGGACTTGTATTGGGCACGCAGTCGAGTCCTGGAGTACCTCAACGGCATCAAGGGACAGCTGCCGACAGCGGTGACCCCTTCGCTCGGCCCGGACGCGACCGGTCTCGGGTGGATCTATCAGTATGCGCTCGAAGATACCACCGGCCGACTGTCGCTCGCTGAACTACGGGGCGTGCAAGACTGGTCTCTGCGCTACGCGCTGACCGCCGTACCAGGCGTATCGGAGGTGGCCACGATCGGTGGGTACGAAAAGCAGTATCAGATCGATCTCGAACCGGCGCGACTGCTCGCCTATGGCATTCCGATTACCCAAGTGATGTCGGCGATCACCGAGGCGAATGCGGACGTCGGGGCCATGGTGATGGAGCTGTCGGAACGCGAGTACATGGTGCGTGGGCTCGGCTACCTGCGTGGCCTGTCCGATATCGAGAATGTGGTGGTGACGTCCACCGTCAACGGCACACCGGTTCGCGTTGCGGAGCTGGGACATGTGTCGATCGGACCGGCGGTTCGGCGCGGCATTGCCGAACTTGACGGCCGCGGGGATGCCGTGGGCGGCATTGTGGTGATGCGCGTTGGTGAGAATGCGCTCGCGACGATCAAGCGGGTGAAAGCAAAGTTGGACGAGGCGAAACAGGGTTTGCCGCCGGGCGTGATCGTGATCCCCACGTACGACCGCAGCGGACTCATCGAACGCGCCATCGAGACGTTGCGCGACAAGTTGATCGAGGAAAGCATCATCGTTGCGCTGGTGTGTCTGGTATTTCTGTTGCATGCCCGATCGGCGCTGGTCGCGATTCTCACACTACCCATCGGCATCCTGATCGCGTTCATGGCCATGCGCGCCGTGCCGGTGGGCGCCGACATCATGTCGCTGGGTGGCATCGCAATTGCTATCGGGGCGATGATCGATGCGGCCATTGTCATGATCGAAAACATGCACAAGCACCTCGAGCGTGCCGTCGTGGCCAAGGGCGTGCTAACACCGAATGCAACCCACTTCAACACCGGAGCGCTGACGGCGAGGGAACGGTGGCGCATCGTGATCGAATCCGCACAGGAGGTCGGTCCCGCACTGTTCTTCTCCCTGCTGATCATCACCGTCTCGTTCCTGCCGGTGTTTGCGCTTGAGGGACAGGAAGGCCGGCTATTCAAACCGCTGGCGTTCACCAAGACCTTTGCGATGGCAGCCGCGAGCCTCTTGTCGGTCACGCTCGTTCCGGTGACCATGGGTCTCTTCGTCCGCGGCCGGATCTACCTGGAGCATGCGAATCCGCTCAACCGCCTGCTGATCCGTTGGTACCGTCCCATGATCACCTTCGTGTTGGGGCACCGATGGGCCGTCATCATCATCTCCGTGGCGATGGTGATATTGACGTGGATCCCGTGGTCGCGAGTCGGTAATGAATTCATGCCCCGACTGGAAGAAGAGACCATGCTGTTCATGCCAACCACGCTTCCTGGAGTCAGTGTGGCGGGGGCGCGTGCCATCTTGCGCACGCACGACAGCATACTGAAATCGTTTCCGGAAGTGGCTCATGTGTGGGGCAAGGCGGGGCGTGCGGCCACGGCCACTGATCCGGCAGGTCTCGATATGTTCGAAACCACCATCACGCTCAAGCCGACATCGGGTTGGCGCGAGGGTATGACGTACGATCGGCTCGTGGCGGCTATGGATTCCGCGGTGCGACTCCCGGGCGTCACGAATGCGTGGACGATGCCCATCAAGGGACGCATTGATATGCTGGCCACCGGTATTCGTACACCAGTGGGTGTGAAGATCTTCGGCCCCGACCCCGCAACGCTCGAACGGCTTGGCAAGGATGTCGAAAGTGCGGTGACACCGATTCGTGGTACGCGAAGTGCATTTGCTGAACGTGCACAGTCCGGCTACTACCTCGATATCGACATCAATCGCGAATCGGCAGCTCGATACGGATTGAATGTGGGTGATGTGCAGGCGGTCATCGCCACGGCGATCGGCGGCATGGTGATCACCCAAACGGTTGAAGGACGGGAACGGTACGGTGTGCGACTGCGATACCCAATGGAACTGCGCGATTCACCGGAGCGCCTCGCGGACGTGCTGATCCCGGTGGCGGTTGGCGCAGCGGCGCAGGCTTCGGGCGCGATGTCCATTGGCATGAGTGCCGGAGGGCCAAGCGCAAGCGTTGGCGGGCGTATCGCACAGGTGCCGTTGGGTCAGCTCGCCACAATTCGACCGGTCGCTGGTCCGATGGTGGTCCGCACGGAAAATGCACAACCCACGGCGTGGGTCTATATCGATGTCGTCGAACGTGATATCGGCAGCTACGTGGCTGAGGCGCAGGCGGCAGTTACCCGTGCCGTCCCAATGCCGGTTGGGTACAGCATGGTATGGAGCGGTCAGTACGAGTACATGGTACGGGCAAAAGCACGGATGCGAATCGTCATCCCCGGTACGCTCACCATCATCTTTCTGCTCCTGTTCTTAAATTTTCGACGTGTCCCGGAAACGCTGATGGTCATGTTGTCGGTCCCCTTCGCGCTGGTGGGAGGACTCTGGTTCATCTGGGCGCTCGGGTACAACTGGTCCGTAGCCGTGGCCATCGGATTCATCGCGCTGGCGGGTGTCGCATCCGAAACCGGAGTGGTCATGATTATCTACCTTGATCACTCGTGGGAGTCACGACAACGCGATGGTCAGTCGCCAACACTGGCCGACCTGTATGCGGCGGTCATGGAAGGTGCGGTTGAACGCGTGCGCCCGAAGATGATGACGGTGACAGCGATCATGGCGGGCCTTCTCCCAATCATGTGGAGTGCCGGCACAGGTGCCAGCGTAATGAAGCGGATCGCAGCGCCGATGATCGGCGGCATGGTGTCCAGCTCCGTGCTCACCCTCCTGGTGATTCCGGCGGTGTATTCGCTGTGGAAAGGCCGATCCGTTGCCGCATCAGCACAACCAACAGAAACCGCCACCACAGGGCATTCCTTCAACAACGAATCCTGAGCTCCCTTTGGAACATGCTCCGCAGGACGCAGTGCCGGTCGATGACGTGCGTGAAGACGATGACCAGCACCGGCATCACGACATGGGCAAGGACGGCGACCAGCACGCAGGTCATCAAGGTCATGATGCATCTGACAAGCACGCTGATCATGACGCGCACCGCGGACATTCGCCGGAAGCCTTTCGCGACAAGTTCTGGCTGTCGCTGCTCCTCACGCTGCCGGTGGTGGTCTGGTCAGAGCATATCGAGTCGCTGCTCGGCTATACGGCGCCCGTGTTTCCGTGGTCGACGTGGATCCCGCCGGTGCTAGGGACGGTGGTCTTTCTGTACGGCGGATGGGTGTTCCTGCAAGGCGCGTGGAGGGAACTCCGCAGCCGATTGCCCGGCATGATGACGCTCATTTCGCTGGCGATTTCGGTGGCGTTCCTCTTTTCGTGGGTGGTCCAGCTCGGCGCCATACGTGCGGTGGCGCTGTGGTGGGAGCTGGCCTCACTGGTCACGGTCATGCTTCTCGGTCACTGGATCGAGATGCGCTCGATCAACCAGGCAAAGGGGGCGCTTCAGGAACTCGCGAAACTGCTGCCTGATACGGCCACTCGCATCACCGACGGCGGTGAGGAAACGGTCGCTGTCAGTGCGTTGAACAACGGCGATGTGGTGCTCGTGCGACCCGGCGAAAGCGTTCCGGCCGATGGCCTCGTGCGCAAGGGCGAGAGCGATGTGAACGAGTCGATGATCACCGGCGAATCGCGACCGGTCACGAAAGCCGAGGGCAGCGAAGTCATCGCCGCGACGATTAACGGCGAAGGATCGTTGCGGGTCGAGGTGACCGGCACCGGTGACCGCACCAAGCTGTCGGGCATTATGCGGCTGGTGGCAGATGCGCAGAAATCGAAGTCACGAGCTCAACATCTCGCCGATCGCGCCGCGCAGGCGCTCACGGCGGTGGCCATCGTATCT
>JBBQAK010000450.1:0-2997 GCA_038316215.1 Gemmatimonadales bacterium
CTACACCTACTTCGAGCCGATCGGCGGCTGGGACCCACAGGTACTCGTTGGGCAGCGCATGCGCTTTCTGGGCCGCCACGGTGACGTGTTCGGCGTGATCGGCAAGAAGCCGATTCATCTGATGAAGCCGGACGAGCGCGAGAAGGCGTCGAAGATCACCGACCTGTGGGTCGACATCGGCGTGAAGAACAAAGCCGAAGCGATGGAGCATCTGGAAATCGGCGACGCGGGCGTGATCGACGCGCGCGTGATGGAGATGCCGAACAATCGCATCGTGTCACGCGCGATCGACGACCGCATCGGCGCCTTCGTGGTGCTCGAAGCGCTGCGTCGTTACGCCGAAAAGCCCGGCGCCGCCCGCGTGATCGCAGCCGCGACGGCGCAGGAAGAAATCGGTTACGCCGGCGGTGGCGCGCGCGTGGCCGCGCAGCAACTCGACGCCAAGATGGCAATCGCGGTGGACGTGACGTTCGCCACCGATCACCCGGGCGTCGAGAAAAAGGAACTCGGCGAACACAATGTGGGCGGTGGACCGGTGCTCACGCGCGGCTCGGTTGTGCACCCGGTGGTGTTCAAACTGCTGGCGGATACGGCCAAGAAGCTCGAGATCCCGTACTCGGTCCACGCGGCGGGTCGCGCCACCAGCACAGACGCCGACGGCATTCATCTCACGCGTGATGGCGTGGCCACGGCGCTGCTCTCGATCCCCAACCGCTATATGCATTCGCCCAACGAACTCGTGTCGCTCGACGACCTGGATCGTGCGGCAGAGCTGATCGCGGAAGCGTGTCGCGCGGTTACGGCGGATACGGATTTTACTGCACGCTGAGCTTGGTGATGGGGGGTTGGTGTGCTGGCGGAGCCGTCCGCGCCGCCGACCCCTTAGCCGAGTAGAGATCCGAGTCGCCGAGCATTTCTTCTCGTCCGGCGCTGAGGCGCCGTGCCTCAAAGAAACGAGTCGGCTTTCGGACTCTCTCGGCTGCGGTGCCAGCGTCGCGGACTGGTGTCGCGAGTGACAAGACCCGCGCGACCAAAGCCTCTGCCCCGGAAAAGATCACGTGAGGCCGCGTGTTCCGCGCGCAGTCTCGGTCGTGGCGATCGGCGGTGGCGCGGGGAGACGGTCGTCGGGCGACTGTCGTTCGCGTTGGGGGCGGTAACCGCGCTACCGCAAACAGCGCTGGCTCCGGTGTGTGCTGCGAGGGGAGGCCGAGAGTCCCTGGAAGCCGACTCGTTTCCTCGAAGGTCGTCGCGCAGCGACGGCCGAGAGGAAATGCTCGGCGGCCAGGGATCTCCTCGGCCGACCCGAAGCCCGCGCCGACCGAAGCGCTGTTAGCCGTTCAAGAGATAGAAGCCCGCAACCGAACGACAGCCGCCGCCACTTCAGGATCAGCGTCACCGGTGAGTGACTCGATCGACGACAGCACCGCGTAGCCGCGTGCGCGAACGAGGGCCTCGAGGGCAGCGATGCGAATCCACGCGTCGCGATTGATTTGGCGTTCGCCTGGTTCGGCCGCCGGTGCCGGTTGTGCGATGCGCAGCAAGCGCTGAATCGCGTCGGCGCTGCCAAGTTTGCCAAGCGAGGCGAGCATTTCGAGCGCCACGTCGTCATCGCGCTCCTTATCGAGTGCGACGGCCAGTCGTGCGGCGGGCGGGCGCACGCCTCCACCACCTTGGCCGGGTAGACCATAGGCGGCAGCGGCGATGCGACGCACCTCCGGATGCGTGTCTTCGATAACGCCATGCAGACCGTGCATCGCCTTGGCGGTGCCGAGTCGCATGAGGCCGCGGGCGGCGGCAATGCGAATACGATCGTCGTCGTGGGTCAAAAGCGGCAGCATCGCCACGTCGGCCTGTTCGACGCCCATTTCGCCAAGCAGCGCGACGGCGTTGCGCGCCACGAACCAGCGGCTGTCGCGTACGAGATCGAACAGCAGCGTGGCATTGAGATCGAGCGCGACGATGCTGTCGAAATACGCGCGTCGGGCCTGACTCTCCGGCGCACTCATGAGCTCCTGCACCAGCATTTCAACCGCCGCGTCACCGGCGCGAGCCATGAGTTCGAGCGTAATCGTGCGCTCGGGTGTGTACGGCACGCGCTTGGCTAGCAAGTGCAACGAGGGGCGGTGCAACAACCGTCGCATGACGCGTTCACCGCCGAGCCGTCCACCGCCGCCGCCGACGGTGTGCACATGCTGCATGGTGGCGCGCGCGATCGATTCGATCGTGAGGGCGTCACCGCGGAATTCGGCGCCGTCGATGAGTTCAACGAGCAGATCACCGGCGGCCAGGGCGGCGTCGTCCGTGCGTGCGGCAGCGAGGCGGGTGAGCGCGTTGGCCACGGCGCTACCGCCGGCGGTGCTGGTACCGATCCAGCGATCGTCGATCACGGCCGAACTGGACGGCGTGAAGCGCGGCATCGGATCGGCGCCCGGCTGCAGCGGCGTGACGAGCACGCTCCACGATCTCAGCAGTTCGCGCGGGGGTTCGTCGCTGACCACCGCGCGATTGATCGTGGTCGGCGTATCCCCTGACAACGGAGAGGCGTTTTCGCCGGCCCGAACGGGCTGTGTGAAGAGCGAGGCGAGGGTGAGCAGTTCGCCGGGTGCGGCGCCCTGACGCACGGTGACTGAGCCGATACCGAGGGCGATGGCTCGCTTGAGCAGCCCACCAAGCAACGGGTCGTCGGCCGCCAGGTGTCGCTCGATGGGGACGCCCTCGAGTACGATTTGGCCCTCGATGACACGGCAGAGCAAGGCTCCGTCGCGGGAGCGCGCGGTGAGTTGGCGGAGGGCATCACGCACCAACGGCTGCAAGACGAGCTCAGCATCGATCTCGCCGGCCTTTTCGGGCGGACGGAGGGCTTGCACCGAGACCACGCGATCGATGAGCAGGGCCAGCGCCCGGAGCACCGCGCTGGACGAACGACCGTCGGGCACCGCCCGCTGCATGCCGCTGTCGGTCGTGCTCGCACTCGGAGTGCTGCGTCGGTAGCCAAGG
>JBBQAK010000360.1:0-4244 GCA_038316215.1 Gemmatimonadales bacterium
CTGACGTGCACGGGCGCGCTGTCGCGCAACCGCGCACTGGGCGTCGCGATCGGGCAGGGGCAATCGCTCGACGAAGCACTGGCCGGCAAGGACAGTGTCGCCGAAGGTGTGCTGAACGCGCAGAGCGCAAAAGCGCTTGCCGATCGTGCCGAGGTCGAAATGCCGATCATCGATGCGACGTATCGGATCCTGTTCGAAGGACAGGCTCCGCGGGAAGCGGTCGCGGAGTTGATGGCGCGCGAGCTGCGCGCGGAGCGCGACTGAGTTGGGCGCCCCCCGCGGCGAACCGGTCCAGGAGTTCTATTCCATTGGTGAGGTCTGTGCACTCACCGATCTGAAACCGCACGTCTTGCGCTATTGGGAGAGCCAGTTCAAGCTGCTCAATCCCGCCAAAAATCGCAGCGGCAACCGCGTGTATGCGCGGCGTGAAGTTGAGCTGATCCTGCTCGTGAAGCATCTGCTGTACACCGAGAAGTATACGATCGACGGCGCGCGGCAGAAGCTCGATGAGCACCGCAAGGGCGGCTCGCTCCGACCAGCGGCCCGAGCCGCACTCGAAGTGGAGGCGCTCGAGAGTCTCGAGCGGGATTTGGCGGAGTTGCAGGCCATACTCAACGACCGTCCGGCACCACGCGCCCGGTAGCGCGCCAGATCGCGCGCCAGATCGCGCGCCCGCGCGCTGCGCGGCGTATTTTCGCTGTTCGCTTTTTGTCTTTTACCCGATCCGATGCGCATTCTTCTCAGTAACGACGACGGCATTCTCGCCACTGGCTTAGGCGTGCTCGAGCAGGCCTGCTTACCGCTCGGCGAGCTCAGCGTCGTGGCACCCGATCGTGAACAGAGCGCGACCAGTCATTCACTCACGCTGCATCATCCGCTGCGCCCCGTGCGCCTCGGTGAGCGTCGTTGGCAGGTGGACGGCACGCCGACCGATTGCGTCATGCTGGCGTGCGAGGCGCTGCTCGACGCGCGCCCCGACTATGTAATCAGCGGTATCAATCACGGCCCGAACATGGGCGAAGATGTCCTGTATAGCGGCACGGTGGCGGCGGCGATGGAAGGACTCGCCCTTGGCATTCCGTCCATCGCCGTCTCCTTCGCCGGCAGCGTGCTGCGCGCCGATGCGCTGCTGGAAACGCAGGTCGAGGTGCTGCGCGATCTGCTGAAGCACTTGATGTCGCTCACGTCGTTCCCGCCCGAAACGCTGCTGAACGTCAACCTGCCCAACGTGGCCGGTGATCAGATCAAGGGCGTGCGCCTCACGCGCCTCGGTCGTCGGGTGTTCAGTGATTCGATTACCAAGATGAAGGACCCCTGGGGGCGCGAGATCCTCTGGATCGGCGGTGGCAGTGTGGAGTGGAGTGGTCCCGACGACTCGGATTTTCGCGCTGTGCACGACGGCTATATCTCGGTGACCCCGTTGCACCTCGACCTCACGCACCGCGATGTGCTCGACACGGCGACGGATTGGTGGCGTCCTCTCTAGAGCCGGAGTTCCGCGGCGCGCGTCGACGGCTCGTCGAGGCGCTTCAGGACAAGGGCATTCGCGATCTCGCCGTGTTGCGGGCGATCGATCAGGTGCCCCGGCACCTGTTCGTGCCGCCTACGGTGCGCCACCGCGCGTATGAAGACTCCGCCCTGCCGATCGGCAGCGGGCAGACCATCTCGCAGCCCTATGTGCACGCCCGCGCCCTCGAGCAGCTGATGCTCACGGGCAAGGAGAAAGTGCTCGAGATCGGCACAGGGTCAGGCTATCAGACGGCGCTCTTGTCGGAACTCGCGGCTCAGGTGTTTTCGATCGAACGTTTTCCGGCACTGCTCGACAAGACGCGACCGATCCTGCAACAGGCCAACGTGCGTAACGTCTCCATCCTGCTCGGTGACGGCACCCTTGGGTGGCGTGAGTATGGTCCATACGACGGTATCGTGGTCAGCGCCGGTGCGCCGCACGTGCCGCCGGCGTTGGAGGAGCAATTGGCCGAAGGGGGACGGATGCTGATTCCGATCGGCGATCGGGACGAGCAGATGCTGACCCTGTTCGTGAAGCGGAACGGAATCCTGGAAGGTCGTGACATCGTTCCGGTCCGCTTCGTCCCCCTCATTGGGGCCGGTGGTTGGCCGGCCTGACGGACCTGGCAGTTGCGCACGTTTGCGCGCGATTGCTCCTCAGCGCATCTTCGGCACTCACGGCCTGACCACGCTATGTCCACACCTGCCTCTACTCCATCTCACGGCGCCGACACGCGCCCGACGACCGCTCCTTACGCGTTTCCGCAGTCGGGGAGCGCGTCGGAAGCACGTGGATTACACGTGGCTCGGGCCAAGGTCGGCCCGTACGTGCCAGAGCCGTGGCGTGGAAAGCCGCCCGTTGAACGCCCGGTGACGCCGCTCTTCGTCGCGCCGGTTGCCTCGGCTGAGATGCCGCCGGCGTATCCGACGCCGGCCTACTTTACACCACTCGGATCGCCGGCGCAGGATGACTTCGTGACGCCGGCGTTCGAGGTTCCAGCCATCATCGACGCCACCGACGGGCTGTCGATCGTGTCGTTCGTCGAACCCGCTGCGGGGTTGGAACCGGCGGCTCCGGCTTTGCCGTGGATCGACGCCTTCCTGTCCTCGACCCCGGCGATGCCGATGCGCGCGGTGGTCGAGCCCCCCGCGTCGTACACTCCGCCCGCCTCGGACGCCATCGTTGAAGACGCCGTGAGCACGACCTGGCCGATGACGGAGGCCGCACCGGAGGCCCCAACGCCATCGGATGCGTGGGCGCTCGACGAGGCGGCGGAGCAGATGCGAGCGCTGGCAGACGAACTCCGCGACCACGAAGGCATCGCCCGTGATACGGGAGAGGCCGCACGGCTGTTCGACGCGTCTCCGACGCCGGAGCCGCTTCCGGCGTGGAGCGATGACGACATGATCGACATCATGCCGATCCAGAAGGCGCACGCGACGGCGCCGACTCATGTTCCTACGCCGGGCCCGAGCAGCGCGATCGAACCGTGGGCCGATCGTGCCCGCCGCGCCGGAGATGAAAGTGCGGAGGCTGCCGCGAAGGCGCTCGAGATGCTCGCTCGCCGCGTGCGTGACGGCGAGATCTCGCTGGCAGGGTACGAGCCTCGTCTCGGCGATGCCGCCGCGTTGGCGGCGGCCCTGGCCGCCCTCCTCGGCGTCCGTCGCTGATGGCTCTGGCGGTTCGCCGCTTTCGTGTGGAAGGGGAAGTGCAGGGGGTTGGCTTCCGATGGTATGTGCGCGAGCAGGCGCGTGCGCTCGAGCTCGCTGGATGGGTCCGCAATGAACCCGATGGGGCCGTGGTCGTGGTCGCTTCCGGCGAAGCGGGCTCGTTGGACCGGTTGGAGCGCCAGCTGTCCATCGGTCCGCGCCACGCGGCAGTGACGAACGTGGCGCGACGGGAACTCACGAGTTTCGACGCTGCGGACTTACCCACACCGTTCGTGATCGAGCGATGAGCGGCGGCGTGCGATAACTTGGCGCGCATGACTGCCACTCTGATCGACCGATTAACGGCCACGCTCCGCGACGTCCCGGACTTCCCGTCGCCGGGCATTCTCTTCAAGGACATCACCCCGGTCCTCGCCGATCCGGTGCTCATGCGTGACCTGATCGCTGCAATGGTGGCGCCGTATCGTGACGGCGCGGTCACCCATGTTGTCGGCGTGGAAAGTCGCGGCTTCCTATTTGGCATGCCGATGGCGCTGCAGCTGGCTGTGCCATTCGCGCCGGCGCGCAAACCCGGCAAGCTACCATGGCGAACCCATCGCGAAGCGTATGATCTAGAGTACCGGAGCGACGTGCTGGAGATGCACACGGACGCGGTCGGGGCAGGCGCTCGCGTGCTGGTCGTCGATGATGTGCTCGCGACCGGCGGCACGGCGGCCGCGACCTGTCGACTGATCGAGCGGCTCGGTGGACATGTCGTCGGCGTGTCCGTGCTCGTGGAACTGGGATTTCTGCAGGGCCGCGCGCGGTTGGCGGACCGTGACATCAGCGCCGTTGTGACGTTCTAGCCACCGAACTGACCGGCAGCCTTGAGCGCAGCGCGCGGATCGGCGAGATTCGCTACGATCTCGCCGCGCACAGTTCGCGCGGCCCCGTCCCCGTAGCTCAGTTGGATAGAGCGGAAGTTTCCTAAACTTCAGGCCGCAGGTTCGATCCCTGCCGGGGACATCAGTAGCGACCAATGCGCACGCCCCCATACACTCCGGGGGCGTTCGTCACTATGTTTA
>JBBQAK010000357.1:0-4274 GCA_038316215.1 Gemmatimonadales bacterium
GGGCCGCACGCGCCGGAGTGGGGCGCCGCCATTGCGATCCCCGACGAGCAGCGGCTCGTCCTGCAAGGTGGTCGGGCGGGCAGCGATGCTGGCGATCCGGTAGTGGTGCTGCGTCATGAGCTGGCCCATCTCGCGCTGCACGAGCGCATGGGGCGCCTGCCGCCGCGCTGGTTCGATGAAGGGTATGCCAGCGTGGCGGCGGGCGAGTGGACCCGGGATGCGGCGTTCGAGACGTCGCTGACGATGGTGTGGCGCACGCTGCCTTCGCTCGAGCGGCTGGACGCGGGCTTTTTTGCGGGCGCATCGGAGGCCACCTGGAGCTATGCCATGGCCTATCGCGTGGTGAGCGAACTGCAGGCCCTCGACCAAGTGAACGGACTCTCTAACTTTTTCAGATACTGGAAAACGACGGGGTCGATGGAGAAGGCGGTCCGGCAGGCGTACGGGATGACGGGTGAGCAGTTTGAAAAGCACTGGCAGGCGCGTACGCGCCGCCGGTACGGCGCGCTGTCACTGGTCACGAGTGTGTCCGCGGTGTTCGGACTGTTCGGCGTGATGTTGCTGCCGTTGTACATCAGCAAGCGACGCCGCGACCGGCGGAAGTTAGAAGCGATGCGGGCGTCCGACCTGGCACAGGAGGCCGCCGCTCGGGCCTCGGCGTTGCAGGCACTGCTGGATCTGGGGCAGGAGCTGGGACAGGATGTGGGGCAGGCAACGGGACCATCGGGGACGGCTGGGGTATCTTGACGTGAGTCGGTCCGAACCCGCCCTTGCCGTCCTGCTTGGTCTGTCGGTATCCTGAGCTATGACTTCGATCGACAAGCCTCGCTCTCGCGCCCTGATGTACTGGGGTGCCGCCGCACTTTCATTGGTGGTCGGCTACGTGGACCTCGCCCGTGGCGGGGAGACCATCGCTCCGCTGCTCCTCGTGCTCGGTTACGTGGTGCTGGTACCGCTCGCGATCCTGAAGGGCTGACCGGAGGACAGAACGGCCGAGAGTGGGACGGTAGGCCGGCCGAACGTGACAATCCGGTTAAGTTGTGCCTCACGCAGGAACAGCGCTCCTCGGCCGTTGTAGTTTTGTAGCGGACGATGCGGGCGTGACGTACACCGGGCGAATAGCTCAGTTGGTTAGAGCGCCTGCCTTACACGCAGGATGTCGGGGGTTCGAGTCCCTCTTCGCCCACTCGTCTCGACCGTTCAGCAGGGCGTCAGTTTGGCGCGATTTGTCCTGAACGTGATGTACGATCCGAACTGGCATCGGCTCAGGCCGAATGCTTGCACGGCATGTCGCTGCGCTTCAAGTTCTGCAGTTCCCCCCCAGACCCGCCTGGCTTACGCACGGCCACTCGGGTTGCAGACATTCCGGCGTTCTGCCGGGTCCACGGCTCACGGTGCGGAGGTTACGACTTTGATGTCACGGCATTTCCAGGCGCTCGCCGGAATCGCTCTCGCCCTCGGTGGTACCCTCGCGGTGCCGTCGATCGCGTCCGCTCAGTACAATCGGGTCCCTGACCCGAACGCCACGCGTGTGCTCGTGGCGGTGTTCAAGGCTGGTGAGAAGGGAATGGGCGTGCAGGCCGCCGACGCGGTGCGCTCGCGCCTGAACAGCGAGTTCCCGTTCAAGCAGGTCTACGTTCTGCCCAAAACGGATATCAACGCTACCCTCGAAGCGTCTGGCTTCCCCATCACCGACGCGCTTGAAGCGCATGATCAGCGCGCGCTCGCGACGCTGCTCCGCGCGGATGAGTACATCACGGGCACCGTTACCAAGTCGGCGACTGGTGTGAAGGTCGATGCCAACCTGGTGCTGGCTCGCGACAATTCGCTGGTGCAGCCGATCGGCTCGTACGATGTGAAGTCGGTCGGTGATGCCGCCGGCGCGATCTCGAAGGAGCTGAAGGAAGCCCGCAAGCAGATCGACGCCGAAAAGAAGTGCATCAACTTGGCCCGCGAGCAGAAGTATGATGCGGCGATCGCTGCCGCCAAGGAAGGCGTCGTGCTCTACCCGCGCGCCACGCTCGCGCGCATCTGCATGGCGAACGTGATGATCACGCAAAAGGCACCGGCCGCCGAGCAGCTCGCGATTGCCAAGGAGATCGTCGCCATCGATCCCAAGAGCCGTCCGGGCCTCGCGATTCTTGCCTCGTCATACCGTGCGCTTGGTGAGCAGGATTCGGCCGTGGTGGCGCTCACGCGTCTCCTTGCCACCGATCCGAAGAACCCGCGCCTGCAAAAGGACGTCGTTGAAGAGCTGGCCAGCGTCGCCAATCCGCGCCTCGCGAAGCCGGTGATCGACACGGCTGTCATGCTCAACCCGGGCGATCCGGACCTGCTGCGTCTTCGCTGGCGCATCTTGCTCGCCACGCGCGACTACAAGGAAGCGTTCGCGCAGGGCGACGAACTCGTGAAGCTCGACACGTCGTTTGCCGACACGTCCTACTTCTCGCTCTCCGCCGCAGCCATGGCGGCCGACAGCCAGTTCCAGAAAGCGGCCGAAATGGCGGCGAAGGGTCTCGCCAAGTTCCCCGGCGAGCCGGGGCTCACGTTCACGCAGATCGTGGCGCTCCAAAAGGCCGGGCAGAATCAGCAGGCGCTCGAAGCGTTGGACAAGGCGACGGCCGCCAAGGTCGCCGTGGAGAACGGCGCCTTCCTTCGCCTGACGCTGCTCAAGGATCTGAATCGTGACGATGAAGTCGTCCCCGCAGCGCGTGCCGTGATTGCGGCCGGTGATACGAGCACGCTCGTTCGACAAATGCTCGTGCAAGTCGGCAACGATCAGTTCAAGAAGGCGCAGGCCAGCAAGCTTCCGGCGGACTTTGACGTGATGATCTCGACACTCACGTATGCGGACTCAGTCTCGAAGGGACCGACGAAGGCACAGGCGCAGTTCCTCCTGGGTGCGGCGGGCGTCGTGTACGGTCAGCTCAAGTTGACGGCGGCGAGCGAGCAGAAGAGCTGTGCGCTGGCCAAGGAAGCCAAGAACTTGTTCATCGATGCGCAGATCAACCTGCCGAAGGGCGGCACTTTCGCCCCGGACGCGATGCGCCAGTACATGGGCTTCGTGATGCAGCTCGATCCGACGGCCGACCAGATGATCAAGGCCTTCTGTAAGTAGCACCGCGGTTGCAACACCCCGGGCCCGCCGTCGCTCCGACGGTGGGCCCGTTCGTTTTCTCCCGGCCCGTGCACGCGCCCACGCACCAATCATCACATCCGTGCGCAATTACGGGTAATGCACATTCTTGAACGCGTCATCATCGCTTGACGGTGCACTCAGCACCCCGCTAACATGACGCGCCCCAACAAGCCTCAATTCCCCGCGTGAGCCCGGTCCGTACTCTCCCATCCGGGCGCGTTGGCGCCTACCACGTCCCAGTGCTGCTGGTCGAGATCGAAACGCTGCTCGCCGGCGCATCGACCATCCTCGATTGCACCCTGGGCGGTGGTGGGCACACCGCTGCCCTGCTCGAACGTGGTATGCGTGTCACCGGCATCGATCGCGATCCGCGGGCGCTCGCTTCTGCGCGCGAACGATTGACCGATTTTGAACGGGCGGGACAGTTCCGGGCGCTGCTCGGCAACTACGCCGCTCTCGACAGCGCCGGCCTTGCTCCGGTCGAGCACTTCGACGGCATTCTCCTCGATCTCGGCGTCTCCTCGCACCAGTTCGACGACCTCACCCGCGGCTTCACCTTTCGCGAGGGGGCGCCGCTCGACATGCGCATGGGAACCGACGCCGAGACCGACGCCGGTGAACTCCTCAACACGATCGATGAAGTCGATCTCTCGGCCCTGCTGCGGGCGTATGCCGACGAGCCGCGGGCGGCCCGCATGGCCCGCGAAATCGTCCGACGTCGCGAGCGCCGACCCTTCGCGACCGCCAATGATCTGGTCGATGCGATCCGTGCCGTGCTCGGACCGCGCAGCGGCGCGCCCGACTTCGCGCGCATCTTTCAGGCCATCCGTATCGCCGTGAATCACGAGCTCTCAGGGCTCGAGCACGCGCTGCCGTTGCTGCGCGATCGACTCACTCCCGGCGGCGTGCTGGCGATCATCAGCTATCACTCCGGTGAAGATCGTCTCGTCAAGAATGCTTTCCGCGACTGGAGCACCGCCTGTATCTGCCCGCCGCGGCAGATGATTTGCACATGCCGTGGCGTGCCGCTCGGCGAAACGCTCACGCGTCGTCCGATCAACGCCACCGAAGACGAAGTGGAAGGAAATCCGCGTGCCCGCAGCGCGCGCCTGCGCGCCTGGAAGCTCGCCACCTG
>JBBQAK010000279.1:0-5285 GCA_038316215.1 Gemmatimonadales bacterium
TTTTGTGGTCGCGTTTGGGGGGTGTTTGGCGCCCCCCCCCCGCGGGGGGTCCACCCCCCCCCCCCCCCCATCCCGTGTGGTAACCGACTGGGCCTACTAATACACTGCTTTCGCCCCCCGCTTCGTTTGTTCGGGCCGATCATCACGGCTGAGCCGCGCTATATTGCGCCCATGCCTCGAAAGCCTTCCATCGTCCTTGATGCCCGCGCGCTCGATCGCACGCTGCGTCGCATGGCCGACCAGATCGTCGAATTGAATGCCGGCACCGACAATCTCGTGCTCGTCGGAATCCAGCGCCGCGGGGTGCAACTCGCGGAGCGCATCGTGCGCATGATCAAAGCGCAAGAAGGCGTGGACATCGTGAGTGGAGCGCTCGACATCACGCTCTATCGCGACGATCTCCAAACCGTCGGACCGCGTCCCGTGGTCGGTACGACCCAGCTGCCGTGGACGCTCGACGACCAGCACGTCGTCATCGTCGATGACGTGCTCTACACCGGTCGCACCGTCCGCGCCGCGCTCGACGAACTCGCCGATTTCGGACGCCCTGCGCGCATTGCCCTCGCCGTGCTGATCGATCGCGGCGGTCGGGAGCTGCCCATTCACGCCGATGTGATCGGACGCAAGGTCGAAGTGGAGGCCGGGCAGCGCGTCGACGTGTTCATCGAGGAACTCGATGGCCGTGACGAAGTGCTGATCGCCGCTCGCGACGAAGAGGCCTGAGTCCATGGCCGGCCCGCTTGGTAAGGATCTCCTCGGACTGGCGCCGCTCTAGGCCGACCAGATCAGCCTCGTGCTCGACACGGCGGTACCGTTCCGTGAAATCTCCGAACGGGCGATCAAGAAGGTGCCGACGTTGCGCGGCGCCACGATCGTCAATCTGTTCTTCGAAGCGTCCACGCGCACGCGCATCTCTTTCGAGTTCGCCGAGAAGCGCCTCAGCGCCGATACGGTCAATGTCGCCTCCGCGGGATCGAGCGTCTCGAAGGGGGAAACGCTCGTCGATACCGCGCGCAATCTCGAAGCCATGAAAATCGACATGGTGGTCATTCGCCATGGGGCCTCGGGAGCCGCGCAGTTCCTCGCGGAACGCATCGAGTCGAACGTCATCAACGCCGGCGACGGCACGAACGAGCATCCGACGCAAGGCCTGCTCGATATCCTGACGCTGCGCAATCATCTCGGTGATCTGACCGGACGTCGCATCTGCATCGTCGGTGATGTGCTTCACTCGCGCGTGGCCCGCTCCAACATCTGGGGCCTCACGAAACTCGGCGCCGAAGTCGCCGTGTGCGGCCCGCGCTCGCTGTTGCCCAATGCCATCGGTGAGATGGGTGTGACCGTGTTCGATCGCATCGAAGAAGCGGTCGAATGGGCCGATGCCTTCAACGTCCTGCGACTGCAGCTCGAGCGCATGCAGGCTGGTTACATCCCGTCGTTACGCGAATACAACCGCGTGTACGGCGTTACCCGCGCGCGGCTCGACAAGGCGCCGCGCGATATCCTCATCCTGCACCCTGGCCCGATGAATCGCGGCGTGGAAATCGATAGTGACGTGGCCGACGGGCCGCACTCGGTGATCCTCGATCAGGTCACCAATGGCGTGGCGGTCCGCATGGCCGTTCTTTATCTGCTGGCCGGCGGCAAGCCGGAACTCGCCGAAGCGGCGAAGAAGGGAGTTGTATGAGCCGGGACCTGCTGCTACGCGGCGGACGCATTGTCGATCCGTCGCAGGGAATGGACACCGTCGGTGACGTACTGCTGCGCGACGGACGCGTGGAAGCCTGTGGAAGCGGCATCGGCACACCCGACGGCGCCGAGGTCATCGACGTGAGTGGGCTGGTCGTTACGCCCGGTATGATCGATGTGCACATCCATTTGCGGGAACCGGGTCGTGAAGACGTCGAGACCATCGCCACCGGCGCGCATAGCGCCGCGGCCGGTGGATTCACGGGTGTCTGCGCCATGCCAAACACCAAGCCGGTCACCGACAACCAGGCCGTCGTCGGATTCGTGAAGCGTCAGGGAGAAGCCGCCGGCTTCGCGCGCGTGTACCCGTACGGTGCGATTTCGGTGGGGCAGAAGGGCGAGACGCTCGCCGAAATCGCCGAGATGGTCGGTGCCGGTGCCGTCGCGTTCAGTGACGACGGAAGGCCTGTGGAAAGTGCGCAGCTCATGCGCAGCGCCCTCGAATATGCGCGGGCCTTCAACGTGCCGATCGCCGAACACTGCGAGGACATGACGCTCGCCCACGGCGGCAGCATGAACGAAGGCATCATGAGCGCGAAGCTCGGGCTCAAGGGCATCCCGGCGGAAGCCGAAGAGATCTACGTCATTCGCGACATTCTCCTCGCCAAACGCACCGGTGGCCACATCCACCTCTGCCATCTCAGCACCAAGGGCTCCGTGGAGCTCGTGCGTTGGGGCAAGGAACGCGGCATCAACGTCACGTCGGAAGTGTGCTCGCACCACATCTCGCTTACCGAAGCGGCGGTGGAAGGCTACAACACCAACGCCAAGATGAATCCGCCGCTACGTACGGCGGCCGATATCGAGGCACTGCAGCAGGGGCTTGCCGACGGCACCATCGATCTGCTCGTGACCGATCACGCGCCGCACCACTACGACGAAAAGGAACGCGAGTTTGCCGATGCGCCCAATGGCATCGTCGGGCTCGAAACCGCGCTCGGTATCAACTGCACCTATCTGCTGCATCGCGGTATCATGACGATGTCGCAGCTGGTCGACGCCATGAGCTGCAAGCCCGCCAAGGTCTTCCACCTGCCGGGCGGTACGCTCGCGCCGGGCAGTCTCGGCGACGTGACCGTCTTCGATCCGACTCGCACCTGGACGGTCGATCCGAAGGCGTTCAAGTCGAAGGGACGGAACACGCCCTACGGTGGCCATCAGCTCACCGGACAGGCCCGCCTCACCGTCGTCGGCGGGCGCGTCGTCTATCGCGCCGACTGAGCCGTCGATGGCCGACGTGGTGCTCGACGTGGTGCTCGACGTGGTGCTCCAAGCGCGCATCACACTGGCCGCCGCCTGCCGACGATTGCATGCGCGCGGACTGCTGGCCGGTGCGGAGGGGAACCTCTCCTGCCGGCTGCCCAACGGCGATCTGCTGATCACCGCCAGCGGCGTCGATAAGGGCGCCATCGATCACACCCACGTGCTGCGGGTACACGCCGACGGCACGCTTTGTCACGATGAACGAGACATCCGCCTTGCGGGTGACACGCCGACGCGTGACACGTCGCGCCGCCCTTCGTCGGAAGTAGGGATGCACGTCGCTTGCTATGCGGCTCGCGCCGATGTGCAGGCGATCGTGCACGCCCATCCTCCGGCGGCCACCGGATTCGCCGCGGCGGGGATTCCCATCCCCGCTGACGTCTTGCCGGAGTTGCCGGTCGTCGTGGGGCCGATCGCGCTGGTGCCCTACGGGCGTCCCGGCACGCCGGCCCTCGCCGACGCCATGCGGCCGTTCCTCGCCGCGCACGAAGTATTCCTGCTGGCGAATCACGGGGTGACCGCGGTCGGTCGATCGATCGAAGATGCGGTACTGCGAATGGAAAGCGTGGAGCAATCTGCGCGGATTCTCGCGGTCGCTCGCCTGCTGGGAGGCGCACAGTCGCTCCCCCCAGCCGAAGCGGCTGTGCTTGCTTCACTGCATCCCCGATACGAGGATGCAACAGGGGCGACGATGGCCTGACGGAAAATTGCGACCTGTGTCACAGAGGGTCGTGATTCAACTCAACCATATTCGTCTGCTTCGTACCTGGAGTCGATTCGTTTATTCAGCGCCCTCAAAATGACGGAGTCACGCGCAGTGTCCATCGACGAAGTCCGGTCGCTCGTTGCCGAGCGGCAACGCTATGATGACTGGTTAACCGCGCTCGACGCGCGTCGCGCGGAGACGCCCAGTCGCGTGTTCGAGCGCGTGCATGGTGATTATGTCGCGCGTCGCGATGCCGTCATGGCGCAACTCCGAGAGCACGTCGGCGCGCTGTCGACGAACGGCGATGCGCTGGATAGCCAATTGCACACACTCGAAGCCGAGCTCGCGACGCTCGAAGACGAACGGATCGAAGCGATGCTTCGTACCGCTGTCGGCGAATACGACGACAATCGCTGGGAAGTCGTGCGTCAGGATGTCGAAGCGAAGATTCACTCGCTCGGCGAGCAACGCAGCGGCCTGCTGGCCGAGGTCGACGAGATCCGCACGCTGCTCGCCAGCGCACGTAGCGAGCCGCCGATCGAGGTGGTCGACGTTGCCGCCAACGACGTCACCGACACCGACTTGGTCGAGCTGACCGTGGAGACGCCGGCCGAGGCGGAAGCCGAACCGGTCGCCGCGGCCGCAGCGGAGCCCTTTGCCGACGTGGACATCGCGTTCGGCGCCACGCCGGATGTCATGTCCGACGTCCGCCTGGTGACCGAGATGCCGGAACTGGTGCCAGCGCCTGAGCCGGCCCCGGCCGCGGAGCCGGCGTCGTCCGAGTTCGATGATGCGCTCGCGATGTTCGCCGATACCACGGGGACCCCGGATCCGACCTTCACGCGGTCGCTGGAGGGCATCGAGGTTGAGCTCGACGTCCATGGCGCCTCATCGATATCGGCACCGCAGGTCAACACGACAACGGCCACGCCAGCGTCGTCGATGATGCCGGTCGATGCCGGCGACACCTTCGACGATCTCGCGTTCCTGCGATCGGTCATTGATCCGACGCCCGCCAGATCGTCACCGAGTGTGTCGTCGATCCCGAATGCGGTGCCGGCCAACGAACCGCTCAAGACGTTGCGGTGCACCGAGTGCAGCACGATGAACTTGCCCACCGAGTGGTACTGCGAACGGTGTGGCGGAGAACTCGCCGCGTTTTAGCGGTCCGGTGGCAGGCGAGGGCGGGTCACTACGACGAAGGGCCGGACTCAGCGAGTCCGGCCCTTCGTCGTACGACGTGCGTCGCGAAACTTACGCGGCCTTGTTGGCGGCCTTCGCCATCTTGCTCTTCTGACGAGCAGCGGCGTTGCGATGGATGAGTCCCTTGCGCGCCGCACGGTCAAGCAGCGAAACGGCAGACAGGCGATCATCGGCACCAGCGGCGGCGAGCTTGGCCCGCTTGACGGCGGTACGCAGCGCCGAGCGCTGCGCACGATTGCGCACCGCAGCCGCACGCGACTTCCGCAGGTCTTTCTTCGCGGACTTGATATTCGGCACGGAAAACTCCCCAGCAGGTAGAATCGGTAAGTACGAAAACGACAGTCAGATGGGGCGGCGCCCCAGG
>JBBQAK010000440.1:0-3190 GCA_038316215.1 Gemmatimonadales bacterium
ATCCGCGGAAACGGCGTCACCAGCACCGGCACCTTTTCACCGACGATCGGGATCGAGCGGATCGCATCCGCCGCGGCGACCATCAGCGTCTCGACGCGCTCCATCATCGTGGTGTAGTCGGCGAAGGCCTCGTAGAACTCAAGCATCGTGAACTCCGGATTGTGCGTCCGGTCGATGCCTTCGTTGCGGAAGTCGTGCCCAATTTCGTAGACGCGTTCAAAGCCGCCCACGATCAAGCGCTTGAGATACAGCTCGTCTGCGATGCGCAGATACAGCGGCATGTCGAGCGTGTTGTGGTGCGTGATGAACGGACGCGCCGAGGCGCCACCGTAGAGTGGCTGCAGCACCGGCGTTTCCACTTCGAGGTAGTGCAACCCGTCGAGATGCGCCCGGATGCTGCGCGTGAGCAGCGAGCGCGCACGAAACAGCGCGCGCACCTCGGGATGCACGGCGAGATCGGCATAGCGCTGGCGCGCGCGCTGCTCCGTGTCCGAAAATCCGGAGTACCGGACCATCTGCCCGTCGACCATCTGTTCCTTACCGAACGGCAGCGGCCGCAGCGACTTCGAGAGCAGCGTGGCTTCTTTCACCTTGACCGTGGCTTCGCCGGTCTTCGTGCGCATCATCGAGCCGCCTACCCCGACCCAATCGCCAAGGTCCCAGGCGTTGAGGAGGGCCCACGCCGCTTCTCCGATCTCGTCGCGACGGAAATACAGCTGGACACGACCGTCCATGTCGGCGAGATGGGCGAACGCCGTCTTGCCCTGGCTGCGCCACGACGTGAGGCGACCGGCCACCGTGACCTCGGGGCCCTCGTCCGACGTGCCGAGCGCAGCGACCGCTTCGGTGGCGGTATGCGAGCGGTCGAACGAGTACGCGAACGGTTCGGTACCAGCGGCACGCAAGGCCTCGAGCTTGTCGCGGCGCGCCTTCATCAAAAAATTCAGGTCGTCGCTCACAGCGGGCGTCCCTCCGCCTTCTGTTCGCTCTCCTGCTTCAAGTAGGCCTGGATGAACGGATCGATCGCGCCGTCCATGACCTTCTGGACGTCGGCGATTTTGAGCTCGGTGCGGTGATCGCTGACCATCGTGTACGGTTGGAAGACGTAGCTGCGGATCTGGCTGCCGAACGATACGTCCTGCTTGTCGGCATCGAGGAGGGCCTTGGCGGCGGCGAGCTTGTCGGACTCACGCTGATACAGCTTGTTCTTGAGCTGCTTCATCGCGGTCGCCTTATTCTTGAACTGCGAGCGCTCCGCCTGGGACGCGCACACGAGGCCGGTCGGCATATGCGTGATGCGCACCGCGGACGACGTCTTGTTGACGTGCTGTCCACCGGCGCCGGACGCGCGGTACACATCGATGCGCAGATCTTCGTCGCGAATCTCGATGTTGATCTCTTCGTTCACGACCGGGTACACGAACACCGACGCGAAACTCGTATGACGCCGCGCTTGCGAGTCGAACGGCGAAATGCGGACGAGACGATGCACGCCCGATTCAGGGCGCAGGAAGCCATAGGCGTACTGCCCCTTGATTTCGATCACGGCGCCCTTGATACCAGCCTCTTCGCCTTCGCTGAGGTCGAGCATCTCGAGTTCGAATCCCTTTCGCTCCGCCCACCGCACGTACATGCGCATGATCATCTCCGCCCAGTCCTGCGCCTCGGTGCCGCCGGCGCCGGCGCTGATCTCGATCTGCGCATCACGGAAATCATCGCGTCCGCGAAGTAGTGACTTGAGCTCGAACGCGTCGAGCTCTTCGACGACGCGCTCGGTTTCGGCGTCGAGATCCTTGGACATCGCATGGTCCGGCTCGAGCGCGAGCAATTCGTCGATCTCGCGCGCGGATTCGATGCGCGCGCTCAGCGAGTCGATCGGCTCAATCCATCCCTTGAGCACCTTGACCTGCTGCACGATGTCCCGCGCGTGCTCCTGATCGTTCCAGAACGCGCCGTCGGACATCTCATTCTCATACGCGTTCAGCGTCGATCGCTTGGCGTCGACGTCAAAGATACCTCCGCATGTCCACGAGCCGTTCTTCCGATCGTGTCAAGACCCTCAGTCGCTCCCCGTCCTGCATGCCGTGCCTCCGCGTACGACGCGGGCCGCCCTCCGCGCGGGGGAGCGGCCCCTAGTGTCACCAGCTGGTAACAGCATTCGAGTGACACGGAAGGTACCCGGACACGGCACCGGCTTCCAGCGGCAGAATCAGAACAGGCGTCGCCCACCCGCGAGAATCTCGTTCAGCGCTTCCTGAAAGTACGGAGAGTGCTCGGCGACGTCCCGCCCAACCTGCTCCATGTACTCCTCATAACTTTTCTTGATCTCCTCACGGAAAAGCTGACGCAGCGTGCCGTCGCGAAGGCCTTCATCGCGCTTCTGGGGATAGTACGCCACCAGATCGGATACGAGCGCCCGCGCAAGGCGACGCGCCCGCTGTGCGGGATCGGCACGCAGGAACGGATTGATCGGTCGCTTGCCTGCCGCCGGCGTGGCCGTCGCCGCCGACGACATCGGCGTCAGCGTTGGCGCCGTCACGGCGGCCGTTGCACCACTCACCGTGTTGGGGATCGCGGACTCCGCTGTCGCGTGGTACGCCGGAGGCGACACCGCGATCGGCGCGGGTGGTGTCATGACGCTGACCGCTGGAGGCAGCGTCGCGGTGGCCGGCGCGCTGGACATCGGCGTGGCCCGTGACTGACCGGAACCGAATGGCGCCACAGCGGCCGTCGATGACGAGGGGGTCACCGAGACCGGCAGCGTCCCACCGCCGATGGCGATCACACCACCGCAGACCGAGCACCGCGCGCGCACGCCGGTGGCCGGCACCTTGGCCGGATCAACCCGAAAGACCGACTTACAGTCCGGACACGAAACCGTCATCACGCTCCCCCTACACTGCGAATACCCTGACGTGCGCGAAGCGCATCGATCGATGCGCCCGCTGACGCGGGAGCTGCCGGTTCATCCCGGCGACGATCGACAGCCCAGACGGAACCCGATAATGTCTTCGCGTAACTCTTCATTTCCGTCGCCAACTCGCTGACCTCGATGCCTCGTGTGAAATGCCGGCGCTGATTGGTGACGACACCGACAGACAGCGTCATCAGCGGGACGCGATGGAGCTGTCCTCGCCGATCCTTGCCGAAGAAATATCCCACACGACGGTCCTGCTCGGAATACTGCCAC
>JBBQAK010000258.1:0-5708 GCA_038316215.1 Gemmatimonadales bacterium
TACCACGTCATCACGACGAAGCACATTCCGTATCATGTGTGCGGTTCGCAGCAGGACAACAGCACACTGTGTACGCCGTCGCAGTGGAACTTCGGCCGGCCCGGCGGTCCGCAGCAGGCGGCCGGTGGTATGGCCGTGTCGTATCAGGTGGGCGGCGGTGAGCCCGGCTATATCGCGACCGATCCGCTCGATCCGGACATCTTCTTCTCCGGCACGAACAACGGTGGCTATGTCGACAAGTTCAACAAGAAGACGGGCCTCTCGCGCGAAGTGAATCCGTATCCCTGGTTCTACTCAGGTGAGCCGTCGAAGGACATCAAGGAACGGTGGCAGTGGACGTTCCCGATCCTGTACTCGCCGATCAACCCGAAGATGTTGTTTGTGTCGTCGCAACGACTCTGGCGCACGCTCGACGGCGGCCGCACGTGGAAGGTATTGAGCGGTGACCTCACCCGTCACGCGCCGGAAACGCAGGAGAAGTCGGGTGGCCCGATCACCGGCGACATGAATGGTCCGGAAGTGTACGGGGTGATCTTCTCCGTCGGGCCGAGCAAGAAGGACGTGAACGTGATCTGGACCGGTTCTGACGACGGTCTCGTGCACGTCACGCGCAACGGCGGTGTCACGTGGACCAACGTGACGCCGAAGGACATGCCGGATTTCGGTCGTGTGTCGCAGATCGACGCGTCGGCGTTCGATGCAGGCACGATGTACATGTCGGTGCGCCGTCCGCTACTGAACGACCGCGCGCCGTACATCTTCCGCACGACCGACTACGGTAAAACGTGGACGAAGATCGTGAATGGACTTGGCGCCGAAGACTACGTGCACGCGGTGCGCGAAGATCCGGCACGCAAGGGGCTGCTATACGCCGCCACGCAACACGGTGTGTACCTCTCGTACGATGACGGCGCGAACTGGCAGAGCTTGAAGCTCAACATGCCCGACACGCCGATCGCCGACCTGGTGGTAGAAGCGAACGACCTCGTCATCGCGACGCACGGCCGCGGCTTCTGGGTGCTCGACAACGTGGCACCGCTGCGTCAAGCGACGCCGGCAGTGTTGACGGCCGATGCGCATCTGTTCGCGCCGCCGGTCGGTATTCGCTCGAGCGGCGGTGTACCGATGAGCTGGATGTTCAAAACGGCTCCCAAACGTGCGACGCTGTCGATCCTCGATTCGACGGGTGCCGTGTTGCGCGAACTGACTGGTGATACCGCGACGGCCGCCGCCGGTGCCGGCGCTGGTCGACGTCGCGGCACATCGTCGTCGTTTCCGCTGACCGCCGGATTGTCGCGCTTCACGTATGACATGCGTGCCACGGGCATCGAGAGCTTTCCGGGCATGATTCTCTGGGGAGCGGGTACCGCAGGTCCGGCGCTGCCGCCGGGTCGTTATACCGTTCGTCTCGCGGCCGATGGCAAGACGCTCACGGCGCCGATGACGATCACGCGCAGCCCGTTGCTGCCGGACGTCACGGCGGCGGATCTCCGTGCGCAGTATGCGTTCGGCAAGCAGGTGCGCGACAAGACAAACGAGGCGCAGAAGGCGGTGATCGAGATTCGCCGCGTGAAAGAACAGCTGGAGGACCGCCTCAAGCGCAGTCAGGATGCGGCGCTCGCGCAGAAGGGCGGCACGCTCAGGACCAACGCATCGGCGGTGGAAGAGCAGGTGTATCAGGTGAAGAATCAGAGCGGACAGGACCCGCTCAACTTCCCGATCCGCGTGAACAACCGTCTCGCGAATCTCTTGTCGATGTCGGAGCGTGGTGACGGCCCGCCAGGCACGTACATGCCGGAGATCCTCAGCATCCTCACCAAGGAACTCGGTGGCTATACCACCAGGCTCGAGACGGTGTGGAAGGTCGATCTCTCGGCCGTGAACACGGAGTTGAAGCGACTCAACCTGCCGGCACTCGACCCGAAGTGCACGGTGGTGGCGGGATGCACGGCGACACCGTAAGGCCTCGCGAGCCGGCGACGCGACGACGCAGGCCGAAGCGACGGTTGGATGTGCAGCGCACGCAGATCGGCGCGGCGACTCAATCGAGTGCCGCGCCGAGGTAGTGCGTGATCAGTCCTGGCGATGGTGCTTCACGGCACGCTTCACGTCGCGACGTTCCTGCTTCACATCACGCTTGTCGGCGCGGATTTCACGTGTCTCCTGCTTCACGGCGCGGCGATCGCCGGCTCGCGCGGCCTGGCGGCGGTCGCGCTGATCGCCGTTGAGTTCGCGTTTGGCCTGACGCAGTTCCTTGGTTTCCTGCCGGACGGACTGAGCGGATGCCGTCGATGTCACGGCGAAGGGTAACGCGGCGAGTAGTGCGGCGAGATAGATCGAGCGACGCATGAGACACTCTCCTTAAGTCGTGGCGAATCGGCGATGATCCCTCGATCAATCGCCGTGTCGCGACGGGTTCATTAAGGCAGACGGGCCCCGGACGGCGATGTTAAGCCGGCACGGGGCCCGTCGATTTTCACTCAATGAAACATTGGCACGGCGACACGGTGGTGGATCAGCGTTCGATGCGGATGCCGATCATGCCCCAGGACTTGTACGCCTCGAACGACGGGTCGTCGCCGCCACCGCCGCGGTTCTGCCGATCGCCGACGTAGGCACGGAGCGGGGTGTTGGTAAGGTTGATGAACTCGCCGAAGAGCTTGACGTTGTCGCGGATCTTGAAGGAGCCGGAGGCGTCGACCTGCAGACGCGACTTGGTGCGGGTGTCGGCTTCCGGTGTGGTCGGGTTGATCGTCGAGAGGAAGGCGCCCGAGTAGTTCGCACCAGTGCGGAGCGAAATCGGACCACGGTCGAAGAAGATGCCGAGGTTGCCGGCATTGCCCGTCTGTCCGGGGAGTGGCGTGGTGACGCCGGCACGACCGAGGCCGGGAATCTTCGCGTCGGACTTCGTGTAGGTGTAGTTCGCATTCAGCCCGAGGCCGGAAAGTACGCCGGGGAGGAATGTGAGGTTCTGCTGCCACGCGACTTCAAATCCGTAGATGCGCGCGGTCGGACCGTTCACCGGCTGGGTGATCTGCGTCGCGTCGGGTCCGACGGCATCTTCCGGGGTGCGCGGGCGCGCCGTGGGGAAGATGAAGTTCTTCAGGTCCTTGGCAAACGCGCCAGCCGCGACAAAGCCGACGCTGCGGAAGTACCGTTCGACCATGAGATCGTAGTTCACGGCCGTGGTCGCCTCGAGCGCGGGATTACCGATCGACGCCGTCTGCTGTCCCGCCTGGACGTTGACGTACGGCGCCATGTCGCGGAACTGCGGGCGCACCAGGGCGGTGGTGACCGCCGCCTTGATGTTCGTGTACTCGTCAATGCGATACGTGGCGTTGATCGACGGGAACGCGTTTACGTAGCTCGCCGAGCCGGTGGTGTCGGTGATGGGGCGTGACAGGGCCGAACCCGCCGTATTGAGCGCGACGATCTTGGCGGTGTTGCGCACTTCGGTGGCTTCGATACGCACGCCGGGCACCAGATGCAGCTTCCCGACATCGAGCGATGCCATGAGGTAGCCAGCGTAGACGTCCTCGCCGACCGTGTACGTGCCACCGGCCGATACGGTCTGCGAGGTGAGCGCATTCACCGTAAAGGCGCCCGCGTTCGCGCTGATAAAATCACGCATGCTTCCGGCGTCGAAGGTGCGCCCGAAGTTGTAGCTATCGAGGATCCGCCGACCGCTCGTTTCCTTGGTGAGCAGCGACATGAGCGTGGCGTTTGTGGCGCCGAGGGAGTTGGTGCCGACAGCGCTCGTGAATGTCGTGTTCTGGAGCGCATTGCTACGGTTCTTCAGGCGCGCCGACGCGCCGGCTTTGAGGAAGCCGGTCGCGCCGCCGAACGTCACGGGCAGCGAGCCGTTCACCTTGGCGCTGACGTCATCGTCCTTGGTGTTGCGAACCTCGCGGACAAGGCTATTGAATGAGAACCGCGACGGGTCGTCGAACGAGCCGACGACGACGTTGGCGCGCGGTTTGTCGGGCGTCTCGAAATTGTAGGCGAGCGTCATGTTGCTCTGTCTAAACGCCATGGTAATCACGTCAGGACGCTCTTCACGGGCGACGGACGTGCCGATGGTCCAATCGAGTGACTTGCCGCTGGCGGAAAAGTGCTCGCCGCCGAACTGCGCTGTGTAGATGTCCTGCACCACTTTGCGGGCGCGAACGTCGCGGTCGAACTGCGACCCGGTGGTGGTGCCGGAGTCAGCGCTCACCTGGTTCCAGCGCGAGCCGCTGCCACCGCGGAAGCGGAAGCGCGCGCGGGCACGGACTTCGTCGTCGGAGAACTGATTCCAGGTACCACGCAGGAACAGCTTGCTGTTCTGACCAAGGAGATAGTCGAGCGTGCCGTTCACGCCGTTGCGCAGGCGATTGACCTGCGGATAATCGCGGAGCTCGAGCAGGTTCGGGGCATCGAGCGACGTGAGGGACGGCGCGACACCGCAGTTGCGGGTTTGCGAGCACCAATCGCCTTCGACGTTCTGCGAGGCGCGGTCGTTCCGATAGTACGTACCGCCGAACATCGCACCGAACTTCTGCGACGCGCCAAAGCGCTTGCCGGCGTTCACACCGGCGTTGATGAGCGCGCCGCCGCCGAGCTGGTTCTGGCCGCCGGCGAAGGTGGCATTCAGCATCGGCTGATTCGCGCGCGCGGTGCGGGTCACAATGTTCACATTGCCGCCGATGGCATCGGCATCCATGTCGGGCGTGAGCGTCTTGGAAACCTGGATCTGCGCGGCTTGGTCGGAGGGAATCACGTCCATGGGCAACTGGCGATTGCTTTGCTCCGGTGTGCTGACGCGCATGCCATTCAGCGACATCGAGTTGAGGTCGGCGTTCGTGCCGCGAATCTGCACGAAGCGACCTTCGCCCTGGTCACGTACGACGGCGACACCGGGGACGCGCGCGAGCGCCTCCGCCAGGTTCGGATCGGGGAGACGTCCGACGAGTTCATTATCGATCACGCTTGAAATGGTCTGCGCCGTGCGCTGTTGATTGAGCGCCGACGCCTGTCCGACCACTTGGCCGCGGACTTCAACGGCCGACAGGCTCGTGACCACATCCGCCAACTTCACATCGAGCGTCGTCGTCTTGCCGTTCTCTACCGTCACGGCCTTGGACGCAGGCTGATAGCCGATGTACCGGAACGTCAGCGTGCGGGCGCCGGCCGGGACATTGATGGCGCGATACTTCCCTTGGTCGGTGGCGGCCCGGATGTTGGTGCCATCGATCAGCACCAACACACCGGACAGAGGACGTCCACTCGGATCGGTGACGGTGCCCGTGACGACGCCTTGCGCGCCAAGGGGCGCACTGGCGAGGAGCAGACCGAGCGCGAGAGACGGAAAAGAAAGACGCATGTTCGGAATCGGTGTGGAGAGGGCCGTCGAAGACGGGTGATGCACAGTGCGCGCGGGAGCGATCACTGTCAGCGTGCGGGCAAGCGCTTGCGGACGTCGCGCCAGTCGTAGAAGTGGAACGTCTTGTCGGTCGACATCATCACCAGCATGCCTTCGGGAAACGCGGGCGACAGCGCGCGGGCAGTGACCTCGAGGCCGTCCGTTTCCAGCGCCGCCACGGGGATCGTGGCGAGTGCTACATGCGAGTGTGTTGCACCGGCAGCACCCTCGCGTGCGAACAGCTGTATGCGCTGACCCTGCTGATCTGAGATCACCAGGTAGCCGGTGGTATCGCTGGTGGGGTACA
>JBBQAK010000109.1:0-9821 GCA_038316215.1 Gemmatimonadales bacterium
CCGTGGTTCCAACGTAGCCGATCACCGACCCCTTGGCGACTCGGTCACCCACGGTCAGCCCTTTTCGGTATCGCTGAAGGTGGGCGTAGTAGTACACGAACCGCTCGTCCGGATCGTATGCATAGATCACGATGCCACCCACCGGCCCGGAGAACAGGCGGCCGATGATGACGTCATCGGACGCCACGATGGCGGTGTAGCGAGGGGCCAGGATGTCGAGCGCCCCGTGAATGCCGGACCCGCGCTTGGCCGTGAAGTTGTCGCGGAGCGCGCCGCGAGGGATCCCCTCCACGGGCACCATAAGCTGCCGCGCCCACAGGGCATCGAGGTCGTCGGCGCCGACCCGCGCATCCAGCGGGCCGACGTGTGCCGGCGTCGGGCCGATCGGGGTTTCGGTCGACGACCCGGGGATCACTCGCGGTGCAGCGGGCTCCGCCACGGGCCGGATAGCGCGGGACGACGAACAGGCGGCCAACACCAACAGCAGCGCAGCAGCGGTCGCCGACCGCGCCGGCAAGCGCCACGCACTCACCCCTTGACCACTTCCGGGCGGAAGAATGGCTCGAGGTAGCGCAGCAGGTCGTCTACCGAGCGCACCTGCACTTTCAGCTCGTCGAGCTCATTGGCGCGCGGGAGCCGCGCACCGGCGCGATCGGCAATCACCAGCACGGCGTCTTCGAGATCAAGATCGATCAGGCCGTACTCGCGCTCGAGATCGTCGTTGGGATTCACGATGTAGTGCGGTTCCACCACGCCGTGGCGCTCGGCGAGGTAGGCATACACATGCGAGAGCAGCAGCTCAGGATACCGTCCGCGAAACGCATCACGAAAGCGCGACAGCCCGTCGCGTTCAATCGAGGCCTGATTGATACGCTGCGCACGAATCAGCGCAAACAGTCCGATGACCAATACCACGACGGCAACGATGACGGTCAGACGCACGACGTTCGATGCCTCCGGTGGGAACCGCGTTGGAAAGGGGCTGCGTGCAATCGCGCAACGCCGATATGCTACTCGTTTACGGGCGTCCGCGCGATGCCGCTGACAAACTTTGCTGATTTCGAGGAGTCGCGTACCCCCGCGCGTCAGGATCACGACGCCGCGAATGTACTCGCCGAGCTCGCCTGCCTGCTTCGCAGGAAGGCAATTCGTCAACAGATTCGTTGACGTAATACCCAAAGCCGAGTTATACTGTCCCTCATGCAGGATGTGATCGGGGCATTGGGGGGCTTTCGAGGGGTGCGGGCCGAATTGCTGGTGGCGCTGAAGAAAGCGCAGCCGCTCACGGCGCACGAGCTCGGTGAACAGTTTGGCCTCACGGCCAACGGTCTCCGTCGCTACCTCAAAGCCCTCGAAGAGGATGGTCTGGTGCGCTACGAGCGCGCGGTGCACGGCGTCGGTGCGCCGGTGTTCGCGTACTCGCTCACGCCGGCCGGTGAAGCCCTCTTTCCGCGTAGCTACGTGTCGGTGCTGGCCATCGCGCTCGATGCGCTACGTGCTGAGCAAGGCACGGCGGCCGTGGCCGGCGTGCTGGAGTCGGAATGGAACCGGCTGGCCGACGAGGCCGCGCCGGTGCTGGCGGCGTTGCCGCTCGAGGAGCGCATGCCGTTGGTGGCCGAGTTGCTGACGGCGAAAGGTTACATGGCGGAAGCGGTGCACGTTGACCGCGCCGACGGGGAACCCGCAGTGACCACGCTGCGCATTCATAACTGTGCAGTGCGGGAAATCGCCGACCGGTTCCCGGAAGCGTGTGCGGCGGAAGCAAAGTTCGTGGAGCGGCTGCTCGGTGTTCCTCTGGTGCGCGGCGCGCATCGGAAGGACGGCTGTGGCCGATGTGAATACGGCGTGTTGAGCCACCTTTTGGCTGAGAAACAGGAGCAGGCATGAGTTCGACCATCGAGTCGCTGGTCAATCGCGAGTACCAGTACGGTTTCACGACGGATTTCGAGGCGGAGACCCTCCCGCCCGGTCTGTCCGAAGACACGGTACGCTTTATTTCGGCGAAGAAAGGGGAGCCCGAGTGGCTGCTCGCATGGCGCCTCAAGGCGTTCCGCCGCTGGCTCACGATGACTGAGCCGCATTGGGGCAACGTGCAGTATCCGCCCATCGACTACCAGGCCGCGAGCTACTACTCCGCGCCGAAGTCGGTCAAGCCGCTGGCGTCGCTCGACGACGTCGATCCGCAGCTGCTCGAGATGTACAGCAAGCTCGGCATCTCACTCAGCGAGCAGAAGCGCATGAACGGCGTCGCGGTCGACGCCGTCATCGACTCGGTGTCGGTCGGCACGACGTACAAGGAAGAGCTGAGCAAGCACGGCATCATCTTCATGTCGTTCGGCGAAGCGGTGCGCGAGCATCCGGAGCTGATCCAGAAGTACCTCGGTTCGGTGGTGCCCTACAGCGACAACTTCTTCGCCGCGCTGAACAGCGCGGTGTTCTCTGACGGATCATTCTGCTACATCCCGAAGGGTGTGCGGTGTCCGATGGACCTGAGCACGTACTTCCGCATCAATGCAGCGGAGACGGGCCAGTTCGAGCGCACGTTGATCGTCGCCGATGAAGGCTCGTACGTGAGCTATCTGGAAGGTTGCACCGCACCCAAGCGCGATACCAACCAGCTGCACGCAGCGGTCGTAGAAATTATCGCGCTCGACGGCGCGACGGTGAAGTACAGCACCGTGCAGAACTGGTACGCCGGCGACGAGAACGGGCTGGGCGGCATCTACAACTTCGTCACCAAGCGCGCGAAGGCGATGACGAACGCGAAGGTGTCGTGGACGCAGGTGGAAACCGGTTCCGCGATCACGTGGAAGTATCCGAGCGTGATTCTCCAGGGCGACAACAGCGTCGGCGAGTTCTACTCGGTGGCGGTGGCGAGCAAGATGCAGCAGGCCGACACGGGCACGAAGATGATCCACATCGGCCGCAACACGAAGTCCACCATCGTCTCGAAGGGCATCTCGGCGATGAAGGGACAGAACAGCTACCGCGGCAAGGTGCAGATTTTGCCAAAGGCCGAGGGTGCACGCAACTACACGCAGTGCGACTCGATGCTGGTGGGCAATGCCTGCGGTGCGCACACGTTCCCGTACGTCGAAGTGGGGAACAACAGCGCGATTCTCGAGCACGAGGCGAGCACGAGCAAGATCGGCGAAGACCAGATCTTCTACCTCAAGGCGCGCGGGCTCGACGCCGAACAGGCCGTCTCGATGATCGTGAGCGGGTTCTGCAAGGAAGTCTTCAAGGAGCTGCCGATGGAGTTCGCGCTCGAAGCGCAGCAGCTGCTCGGCATCACACTCGAAGGAAGCGTCGGGTAACACCGACTCCCTACCCCGTACTCCGTACCCCTTACTTCGCCTTTATTTTTATGCTCCAGATAAACGATCTCCACGCCTCCATCGACGGCACGCCGATTCTCAAGGGCATCACGCTCACCGTGAACGCCGGCGAAGTGCATGCGGTCATGGGCCCCAACGGCTCGGGCAAGAGCACCCTGGCGCAGGTCCTGGCCGGCCATCCGGCGTATGAAGTGACCGGCGGCTCCGTGACGTACAACGGCGTCGACCTGCTCGAGATGGCGCCGGAAGTACGCGCGCAAAACGGCGTGTTCCTGGCGTTCCAGTATCCCATCGAGATCCCGGGCGTGACCAACGCGTATTTCCTGCGTGCCGCCTACAACGAGATCCGCAAGGCAAAGGGACTCGAGGAAGTCGATCCCATGGACTTCCTCGACATGGTCGAAGAGAAGTTGAAGCTGGTCGACATGGATGTGAGCATGATGAGCCGCTCGGTCAACGTGGGCTTCTCGGGTGGTGAGAAGAAGCGCAACGAGATCCTGCAGATGGCCGTGCTGCAGCCGATGCTATCGATTCTCGACGAAACCGACTCCGGTCTCGACATCGATGCCCTACGCGTCGTGGCGAACGGCGTGAATGCACTCAAGCGCCCGGACAACGCCGCGATTGTGGTCACGCACTATCAGCGTCTGCTCGACTACATCATTCCGGATTACGTGCACGTGTTGGCCGGTGGCCGCATCGTGAAGTCGGGCGACAAGTCGCTCGCGCTGGAGCTCGAAGCCCGCGGATACGACTGGGTGTTGGAGGCGGCGTGATCACGTCCGTGAGCACTTCCGTGGGCGCCACGGTGACTTTCCAAGAGCAGGCCAGCGCCTTTGCCGCCTCGGCGGCCGACAGTGCCCCTGCCCCACTCACCGTATTGCGCGCCGCCGGCGCCGAGGCGTTCGCGCGCCTGGGTTTCCCGACCACGCGCAATGAAGACTGGCACTACACGAGCGTCTCGGCGATCGCCAACACGCCGTTCGTGCCGGCGCTGGAGCGCACCGTGAGTACGCTCGATGCCGCCGCGCTCGAACCGTACACGTTCGGTGGCACGTGGCCGCTGGTGGTGTTTCTGAACGGTCGGTTTGCGCCGGCGTTGTCGTCGATCGGTACGCTGCCCGACGGCGTGCGCGTGATGGATCTCGCCACGGCGGCCGTACAGGAGCCGGAGTTGCTGGCGCGTCACCTCGGCGTGTCGGCTCCGGCCGCCCGCGATGGGTTCACCGCGCTCAACGCCGCGTTCGCCGGCGAAGGAACACTGATCCATGTCGCGAAGGAAATGGTGATCGACGTGCCGGTGCATATCCTGCACGTGACCGACGCGAACGGCGCCGGCATCATGAGCCACCCGCGTCACGTGTTGATCGCCGATCGGCATGCGAAGGCGTCGGTGATCGAGAGCTACGTGTCACTGGCCGACGTGTCGTACTTCACGAATGCCGTGGTCGAGGTGTCGGTGGATAACGGCGCCACGCTACAACTGTTGCGCATTCAGCGGGAGTCCCCCACGGCGTTTCATGTGGGTACCGTGGAAGCGCGTCAGGGCCGCGACAGTCACTTCATGGCGTTCACCTTCCAGACCGGTGCAGCGCTGTCGCGCAGCAACGTGTTCACGGTGCTGGCGGGCGAAGGCTGTGGCACCACGTTGAACGGCTTGTACATGCTGGGCGACGCGCAGCACGGCGATCACCAGACGCGTGTGGAACATGTCGCACCGAACTGCTTCAGCCGCGAAGCGTACAAGGGCCTGCTCGACGACGCGTCGCACGGCGTGTTCAACGGCAAGGTGTACGTGCACCCCGAAGCGCAGAAGACTGACGGCAAGCAGACCAACAACACGCTGCTGCTGTCGAAGGACGCGCAGATCGACACCAAGCCGCAGCTCGAGATCTTTGCGGACGACGTGAAGTGCACCCACGGCGCCACGGTCGGTCGCATCGACGAAGCGTCGCTGTTCTACATGAAGAGCCGCGGCATCGGACAGCTGTTGGCGCGTCAGTTGCTCATGTACGCCTTTGCGGCCGATGTGCTCGAGACGATCGAGAACGAAGCCGTGAAGGAAGCGCTGGAGCAGTTGACGATGGTGCGATTTACTGGTGCTACGCACCATTAACAGCGAAGTACGGGGTACGGGGTAGGGAGTAGAGAACGCTCCGAATTCCGCTCCATACTCCGTACTCCCTACTCCCTACTTCGTTGTCAGACCTACAAGAGCTGTACCAATCCGTCATTCTCGACCACAACCGCAAGCCGCGGAATTTCGGCGTGCTCGAGGGGTCGAATCGGGCGGCGGATGGCAAGAATCCGCTGTGCGGTGACGAAGTCCATGTGGCGTTGCACGTCGACGGTGACGTCATCACCGAGGTGAAGTTCACCGGTCATGGCTGTGCGATTTCCAAGGCGTCGGCGTCGCTCATGACGGCGGCGGTGAAGGGTAAGACGCGCGAGGAGGCGGAGGCGCTGTTCCATCGCTTTCATGCGCTGGTGCTTGGGCAGGACGCCGGCGGCGGGAAGGATCTGGGGCAGCTCGTCGTGTTCTCGGGCGTGTCGCGCTTTCCGGTGCGCGTGAAGTGCGCGTCACTGGCGTGGCATACGCTCAAGGCCGCGCTCGACGACGGGCCAATCGATGCGGCCCCGTCGGTCAGTACCGAGGCGTGAGTCTGCCCGATGGCTTTGTGCGCGCGGCGGCGCTGCGCGATATCGAGGCCGATCTACCGCTGGGTGTGGTGATGAGCGACGGCCGGCGGGTCTGTCTGGTGCGCCACGGCGACACGGTACACGCGGTGGACGATCGCTGTCCGCATCGGGACTTCGCGATCTCCGGTGGTGACTTGGTGGAACCGTGTGTGCTCGAGTGTCCGTGGCATGGCGCGCGCTTCGATGTGCGGACCGGCGCCGTGCTCTCCGGTCCATCCACCGACGATTTGGGGACGTATCCCGTCCAGGTCGCTGATGGTGATGTCTTTGTCGGGCCACGTCGGCCGTAGCCCGTTCGTATTCGAGAGGTTCTATGTCGCTCGTGTCATTGGCGCCCCGCGCTGATTTTCCGCTGCTTGCCGCCACCCCGGCGCTGCACTACCTCGACTCAGCCGCGACGTCGCAGAAGCCGGCGGCGGTGCTCGATGCGTTGCGCCATTTCTACGAAACGTCGAACGCCAATCCGCATCGCGGCGCCTACGCGCTGTCGTCGCTGGCCACCGATGCGTACCACGATGCCCGCACGACCATCGCGCGATTCGTGGGCGTGGCCGATGCCGATTGTCTGATCTTCACGCGCGGCACCACCGAATCGATGAATCTGGTGGCGTCGAGCTGGGGTGGCGCACACGTGGGGCCCGGCGATGAGATCGTGGTCTCGGCGCTCGAGCACCATGCGAACTTCGTGCCCTGGCAGCAGCTCGCGCTGCGCACCGGCGCCACGCTGCGCATTGTGGAGCTCACGCCCACGCAGACGATCGATCTCGACATGCTGCGCGACGTGGTCGGTGCGCGCACCAAGATTGTGGCCATTACCCACGTGTCGAACGCGGTGGGCTCGATCACGCCGCTGCAGGATGTGGTGCGCATCGTGCGCTCGCGTTCGGCGGCCATGATCGTGGTGGACGGTGCGCAGGCCGTGCCGCATCTGGCCGTCAACTTTGATGCGCTCGATATCGATTTCTACGCCTTCAGCGGTCACAAGCTGCTGGGGCCGATGGGGATCGGCGTCCTGGTCGGCCGGCGCGCGCTGCTGGAGGCGATGCCGCCGTATCAGTTCGGCGGCGACATGATCGAGTGGGTGCGCGACACCGACAGCACGTGGAATGTGCTACCGCACAAGTTCGAGGCCGGCACCCCCAACGCGGCCGACGCAGTGGCCCTGGCGGCCGCCGTGCGCTACCTGGAGGGCTTGGGCATGGACAGGGTGCGCGCGCATGAGATCGCGCTCCTGGAGGCCGCTGAGGCCAGTGTACGGGCCCTCCCGGGGGTCACCGTGTACGGACCGCCGCCGGCCCAGCGCAGTGGCGTGCTCAGTTTCTCGCTGGCCGATGTGCATCCGCACGATCTCGCCACGATTCTGGATCAGCATGGCGTGTGCATCCGGGCCGGCCATCACTGCGCGCAGCCGCTCATGCGGCGGCTCGGCGTGAGTGCCACGGCGCGCGCCAGCTTCTACGTGTACAGCGACGGCAGCGATGTGGACGCGCTGGTCGGCGCCCTCACGGCGGCGCAGCAGCTCTTCGCGACGGTCGATTGACTGAGAATCGAGTGAGCAAGACGCTCGTGCCGGGGCGTTTTCGGTGAGTACGGGCGCTCCCTTGACCGCCAGCATCTCGGCCATGTATCAGGACGCGCTGCTGGCCCATCATCGCGCGCCGCACAACCGGCGGGTGATCGACGCCCCCAGCGCCAGCGGCGAGCGCAAGAATCCTGTGTGCGGTGACGAGATCACCGTCATGGTCTCGCTCGCCGGCGACGTGGTGCAGGACGTGGCCTTCACCGGACGCGGCTGCTCGATCGCGACGGCGTCGGCGTCGATGATGACCGACGCCGTCCAGGGACTCGCGACGGGCGAGGCGCTGGCGATGACCGACGCGGTCGACCGGATGCTGCATGCGCTCGACAGTAGTGGCGGCCGTGCGGAGTCGGCGGCGGAGACGCTGCCCGAGCTACTCACGCCGTTGCTGGGCGTCGCGCCGTTTCCGGGGCGACACGGCTGCGCCATGTTGCCGTGGCAAGCGTTGCGCGAGGCGCTCACGGGCAAGCGGTAACGAGGCCGCGCGACAACGACACGCCGTGCTGCACCAGTTGACGCGGCACGCGCGCGGCGTTCCATTCCGCGACATGTACGCACTCGCCATCATCCGCTACCGTCGCCCGTTCGAAGAGGTCGCTCCGCACGTCGAGGAGCATCGGGCCTACCTGAAGGACCTCAAAGCCCAAGGCGTGCTGTTGGCATCGGGTCCGTTCGATCCGCGAAATGGCGGTGGGCTGCTGCTGCGTGTGCCGGACGACGGCGATATCGCAGCGGCGCTCGATCGCATTCGCGACGGCGATCCGTTTACGCGCTTGTCGCTGGCGCAGTATGAACTGCTGCCGTGGAATCCCGTGATCGGCAAGGAAGACCTCGACCGCTTGTAGTCAGACGAGCTACCGCGCCGCGCAACGCCCCAGCACCGCCAACGCATTTCCCACCGGTCGCTCGCCCGTGGGATCGGACGGTTTATTGCGCACGCGAAGCGCGCCGGTGGCGTTGTCACGTACGATCATCGCCGACGAGCCGCCGCCATCGAGGTTGATGGCGCGCTGCGCACCGAGCGAGCGCAGCAGCTCGGCCGTCTGTCGGAGCGTCATCCCCATGCTGTAGCCGGGCTGACGCCCATCGATCACGGCCAGCAGCAGGCGCTGCGTGTTGCCTACCCGGGCAATGCCCGCGGCGGTGCGTGGATTGAGCCCCTGGAAGCCGGCATTGCCTTCGCGGTCCACGTCGCCGCCCACCACGCTGTCGATGAGCAGAACGCCGCGTCCGCCCACGGTCTCGCGCGGCCAGAACGGCGTGATGCGCCGCTGCACCGACACGGTATCGCCCACCACCGCCAGCGCGCGCATGGCCGGCGGTACGATCAGCAGCAGGGTGTCGCCGAACACCAGCGTGTCACCGCCGCGTATGGCCCGCACGACGTAGCGACCGGCGCTCGTGTCCTGTCGCACCGGCACAAGCGGATCGAGCCGCACGGCGCGAGTGCGTGCCAGCGTGTCGAGCGGCACCCCCCAGCGGGCGTCTACCAGACCAGCGCGATTGGGCGCGGGCCGATTCCAGTTCTGCAGTTCGAGAGTGCCGTGCACCGAGGTGACTGCGCCGCTCACGTGCACCGAGTCGATGAACAGGCCGCGTGACGCGTCATACCCCAGCAGCACATTGGGGCCCGGTCCGGCAATCACGGTACCGCGCTCGATGTGCGCGTTGGTGAGCACGCCTGGCGGTGCGAACAAGAAGAAGTCGGCGTTCACCGCCGCGATCGGGTGCGCCGCGGCCGGCAAGCGTGAAAGCAAAACGCTGGTGGTGTTGCGACCCACGGCGGTGCGTTCGCCCTTCACGGCCTGCACGCTCACGCAGGCCGACATGTTCACGTCGAGCACCCAGGCACGCCATGGCGCCTTCACGTTCACGAGACGATGCAAACGCACCGCGTTGCTGAGCACCTCGGTCTCAACGGTGTCGGCCACCGTCGGTGACACCACGAACGGAAAGCGCGACGCACGGCCTGGCACGAGCGTACGACAGGCCGAGAGCAAGGGCAGCGCGACCAGCAGCGGCCACAAGAGAGAGCGAATTCGCATCGCCGAAATATGCGTCCAGAACCGCCACCGGAAGTGGCACCGGCCAGGTCCGAAACGGCCAGAACACGGATCACACCGATGACACGGAACGCCCACGGATCCGCTCCGTTGTTGCGACGATCGGCGCCAGCTAGCCGAAAGCCCGTCGCATTTTTGAAC
>JBBQAK010000455.1:0-2763 GCA_038316215.1 Gemmatimonadales bacterium
GGACGGGTGCGCCCATTTTGCGTCTGACCGACGAGTTCCAGCGGCACCCGCTCTGGATCAACGGCATTGAGGACACGCTGGCCGAGCTGCTCATCGAGATCGCGGCGCTGTCGGACGGATTGCGCCTGGTCACGGAGCGGCTGGAGAGCGATCAGAAACGCAGTGAAGAGATGGCGCCGCTGTTGAACGAAGTGCGGGCCGTGACGCGTCGGCTGGCGGGCGCGGGCGATTCGTTGTCCCGCGGACTGCAGCCGCCGAAGGACAAAGATCCCGTGGTGCGCTGGATGGAGTTTCAGGGGAAGCCGACGGCCACTGAGCGCAACGTGGCCGTGCATTGCGTGCCGCTCGACTTGGCGCCGGTGTTGCGCGACGATCTGTTCGGACGCGTGGAAACCACCGTGATTACCAGTGCCACGCTGGCCACCGACGGGGGCTTCGGTTTCCTCGAGCAGCGACTCGGACTCGACGACGGAAAGTTCACGAAGCGTTCGGCCATCTTCGATTCGCCCTTCAACTATCCCCGTCAGGCGCTGCTGGTGGTGCCGACCGATTTGCCGGCACCGAACGAACATCCGCGCGAACATTTCGCGGCCGTCGTACAGCAGATGCGCGACCTGATCGTGGAGAGTGAGGGCGGCCTGTTCGGGTTGTTCACGAGTCATCGCGATGTGCGCGAAATGGCGCAGCAGCTTCGCGACATGGGGATGGAGGGACGCACACCACTCCTCGTGCACGGCGAAGAGCCGCGTGATGTGTTGCTGCAGCGATTCCGAGATTCTGGTCGCGCCGTGCTGCTCGGTACGGCGACGTTCTGGGAAGGGGTGGACGTGCCGGGAGACGCGTTGCGCGGCTTGCTCATCGCCAAGCTGCCGTTTCGCGTACCGACTGAACCCATGGTGGCCGCCCAGTGTGAGGCGATCGAGGCGCGCGGTGGCAATGCCTTCGTGGAATTCATGTTGCCGCACGCATCGCTGCGACTCAAACAGGGGTTCGGTCGCCTGATCCGTACAGCCACCGACTCGGGCGTGGTGGTGCTCAGCGATCCACGCGTGGTGACCAAGCGCTACGGTCGGGATCTGCTGAATGCGCTGCCGCCGGCGAGACGAGTGACCGGGCCGTGGGGTACGGTGCGTGATGAGGTGTCACGGTTCTATGCGAGCGGTCGGACAAAGGGGTAGGTTCACGTACGCACGTCTCCCGCTCCACGACTCAGGACTTACGAGATCACATGTCTACTCCGTCTAAGATCGTTTGTGTCGGCCGTAACTACGTCGCGCATGCCCAGGAAATGGGCAACGATGTGCCGAAAGAGCCGATGTTCTTTCTCAAGCCGCCGTCGTCGATCATCCACGATGGCGATGCCATCGTGCTGCATCCGATTTCGACGCACATCGAGTTCGAGGGCGAGATCGCGCTGGTGATCGGCAAGCGTCTCACCAAGGCCACGGAGGAAGAGGCGATTGCCGGGATCGCCGGTGTGGTCGCGCTGAACGACGTGACCGCGCGCGATTTGCAGCGCAGCGACAGTCAGTGGTCGCGCGCCAAGGGCATGGACACGTTCTGTCCGCTCGGCCCCGAGAATCCACTGCCCGCTGATCTCTCGTCGATCACGTTGATCACCCGCGTGAACGGCGTGGAGTGTCAGCGAGCCACGGCCGCCGATATGGTCTTCCCGATCCCGATGCTGCTTTCGTTTATCTCCCAGTTCATGACCCTCGAGCCCGGCGATATTGTGGCGACGGGGACTCCGGCTGGGACGAAAGCACTTCATCCCGGCGATGTGGTCGAAGTGGAGCTTTTGGGGCTCAGCATCGTGTCGAATCCGGTCGTGGCCGGCACCTGAGCCGGATTTGAGGGTATCTTTTTAAAATGTCCACGATTCCCCCTCCTCGTGATCGCCAAGGTCCCCTTGGCGACAGTCCGCCGGTTACGCCGGCGGGGGCAGGGTTGATGCCGGGTGCGTCGCGAAAGCGAGGTGGGCTCAGCGCGCGAGCACGTTCGGGTGGTGCCGTACGCGAAAAGCAGCGCGTCTCCCGCGCCGTCCTTATCGCGGTGGCTCTCCACGTCGTGGTTGGCGCCCTGCTGGTGCAGGTGCTGACCTTCGGCCACGGTATTCCTTCGTGGCTGCGTTTCGGCTCGAATGCGCAGACCGTTGAGGAGCGACTCACCTACGTAGCACCGCGCGAGCAGCCGAAGGCGGTCGCGCAGGTCAAGCCTTCCCCTACGACCACAACCGTTCCCACCGCACGACCGTCGGTGTCCGCGCCGACCAACTCGGGCCCCGAAGTGGTGTCCCCAGCGTCGGCGCCGCGCGATACGGGCAGCGGAGCGGCCGTGGGCCAGGGCGCCGGCAGTGGAATTGGGACCGGCGATCCCAACGTGCGTGGCATACGGCCCGGCTATTTCGATGGCCGCGTATGGCGTGACCCGGTGGTAGTCGGCAATGCCGGCGGTGGTGGCGGCGGCGATCGCGCCGACAACCTCGATAGCATCATGGGCTTCATGCTCACGCAGGTGGGCGACTCGCTCGACTCGCTAAACCGGGCGCAGGGGCGCACGGGCCGGAAGCCTGGCGACTGGACCAAGACCGGCAAGAACGGCGAGAAGTGGGGCTGGGACAACCAAGGCATCAGGTTGGGCAAAGTCATGATCCCCAACGCGTTGCTGGCGCTCTTGCCGCTCAACGCGGCGACCGCGGGCCGCATGAGCGGCAACATGTCGCAGATGGAGTCCGAGCGTCGCTTGTCGGCGTCGCGCGCGGAC
>JBBQAK010000246.1:0-6122 GCA_038316215.1 Gemmatimonadales bacterium
GCTTCGCCGTGAGCTTGGCCGCCGCTTCTTCGCCCCACTTGGGCGCATTCCCCACCAAATCAGACGCCAGCACATACTCCCAGCCGCGCGCCATCGGTTGGATCATATTGGCGCGATTCTGAAAGTCGGAGAAATCAGCCGACACCGCCGTAATCTGCATAGTCGGCCACGAGCGCACGGTGTCTTGCTGTATAACCGAGCCGTCGGTGTTCGCGTAGTTGCGCTCATCCTTCACAAAGAAGAATCCGCTGAACACGTACTTCACATTCTTCGTTTTCATCGCCGCCGCGTTAGCCTGGAGCAGGAGTTCGGCCTTCTGCTCCACCGGAATGTCGAAGGGATCCTGTACGTACGCGCCCTTCCACTTCCCATCCGCAACCACCGGCGACGGCAGCCATTCAATAGGGCGGGCTCTCGCAATGCGCGAGGCCTTGGCGATCGCGACCGCTTCACGCGCCGCAGCGGCGGCGCCATCGTTGGTGAGTACGCGCGTGGCGGCAAACCCCCACGTGCCGTCTACCAAAGCACGCACGCCGATACCAACGGTGTCGGTATCCACCACCTGCTGGATCTGCTGCTCGCGTGTGAAGACGAAGTTCTGGCGCTGCCGACTACACCGCACATCCGCGTAGCTGGCGCCGGCCATCTTCGCCGCGTTGAGCGCCGCATTCATCAACTCCTTCACCCCTGGGATGTCGGCAAACATCTCGAGAGCATGCGGATCAGGCGCCGGCGAGGCACCAAGCAACCGTGGGATAGCAGCGAGCGAGCTACCGGCCAGCAGCGAAGCGCCGAGCGCGGCGCCCCCCTGCTTCATGAAATCACGGCGAGAAGTCATGGGGAAGCAGTAAGGAGTAGGGAGTAAGGAGTAGGGAGCAGGGGTACGGTGAGATCGCTCTCCGTACCCCGTACCCCGTACCCCATACTTCGCAGTTACCCCAAAAGAAGTTGCAACTCGTCCCGTCCAACGCCGGCCAGTCCACCCTTGTCCTCGCTGAGAATCGCGTCGGCGAGCGCCCGCTTGCTGGCCTGCAGCTCGAGGATCTTGGACTCGATCGTGTCCCGGGCGACCACACGCGTGGCGATGACCTGGCTCGTCTGTCCGATACGATGCGCCCGGTCAATCGCCTGTGCTTCCACGGCCGGATTCCACCACGGATCGAGCAAATACACGTACTCGGCCGCCGTCAGGTTGAGCCCGTGTCCACCGGCCTTCAAGCTGATCAGGAACAGCGGCGGACCGTCGGCCGACTGGAACCGGTCCACGCGCGCCTGTCGGTCGCGCGTGCGTCCATCGAGATACTCGTACGGCACTTCGAGCGCATCGAGACGCGCCCGCAGCAGCGACAGGAAACTCGTGAACTGCGAGAAGACGAGCACCTTGTTGCCCTCGGCGGCAATCTCCTGCAACGCCGGTACGACCGCGTCCAGCTTGGCCGACGGCAAGGAGGCCTTGGTCGGATCAACCAGCGCCGGATGACACGCCGCCTGTCGTAGCCGCAGCAATGCTTCAAGAATGTGCATACGCGACTTGCCGATGCCGTCGCGCTCCACACGATCCAGCAGACTCGTCGCGTACTGACTCCGTAGCTGCTCGTAGAACGCGCGTTGCTTGGGCTCCAGCTCCACCTCGATCGTCTGCTCGATACGCGCGGGCAGTTCCTTCGCCACCATCGCCTTGGTACGACGCAACACCACCGGACGCAGCGCGCGCGACAGGAGTTCCTGCGCCGACACGCCGGTGCCCGCCGGCATACCGGGACGCAGTGCGGCCAGCGTGCGGGTCGCCGAACTGAACGTCGTCGCCGCTCCCAGCATGCCGGGATTGAGGAACTCGAACAGACTCCAGAGTTCCTCGATACGATTCTCGATCGGCGTACCGCTCAACGCGAGACGATGATCTGCCTGCAATAATCGACACGCCTTCGCGGTGGCCGTGCCAGCGTTCTTGATCGCCTGCGCTTCGTCGAGAATTACGTAGTCGAATCGACGCGAGCCGAGACGCGCGATGTCACGACGCAACGTCCCGTACGTGGTGATCGCCAGATGTGCGTCAACCGTGTCGAGATCTTCGACCGACCGCTCGGCATGACTGAGATCGTGCACCTTGAGCTGCGGCGTGAAGCGTGCCGCCTCACGCACCCAGTTGAACACGAGCGAGCGCGGCACCACCAGCAACGACATGGCGGCACCTTCTTCACGTCGCGCTTCGAGCATGGCGAGCACCTGAATCGTCTTGCCCAGACCCATGTCGTCGGCCAGACACCCACCCAGCGAGAAGCGACGCAGGAAGCCGAACCACGACAGCCCCTCTTCCTGATAGCCGCGCAGCGTGCCCACAAAGCCACGAGGTACGGGGACCGCGTTGATCCCCTGAAACTTCTTCAGTTCCGCGCGACCCGCCGCGAGCGTGTCATCGACATCGACATCGGGCAACGCCGCCAATAGCACATCGAGCAGCGCGAGTTGCGACGAACGGAAACGGATCCCGTCGCCACGACGCACGCCGATCGCGAGCAGCGCGCGTAGCTCGTCGAGTGATTCGTCGGGGAGAAACCCCACCACGCCGTTGCCGAACTCGATCAGCTCGGTGCCTTCATCCATGGCCGTGAGCAGCTGCGACAGCGTCAGCTCGTGGTCCCCGTAGCGCAGCGTGCCAGTGAGATCGAACCAGTCGATTCCTGAACTCACACGCACCTGCAACGGACTCGGCGCCACGAACGTCGCTCCGTCGGATTCGATCAGCCATCCGTCGCGCACGAGCGTAGAGATCAGTCGCGGTAGCGTGTGCGGCTGCACCACGAGCGACATGCGGCTCTCCGCGTACGAATACATCTCCTGCGCACCAAGCGCGCGCAGCCGCGTCGTCGCATTGCGCTCGGCGGCGGCGCGACGACGATACAACGTGCGGGTCTTCTTGTCGAAGCAGGTTGACGCCGTCGATGCGGCATCCACGAACTCTGCGCCATAACGGAAGCGCAGCGTGAGCCACGAGGGCGATGTGCGCCAAGAGCCCGCCCCACTGGTTACGCGCACCATCGGCACCGGTGCGGCATCGCTCTCGATGTGCATCTCGCCGGCCGGCAACGAGAGGCGCGGCATATTGGGCAGCGCATGGTACTCCGCCAGAAACGCCGACGGATCATCGCCCAATTCGAACTCGCCCGCCGTCCACAGTTTCTGCACGAGTGGCCAGACTTGATCGCTGTCGAGACGCGAGAGCGTTTCGCCGAAGAGCACGAGCCCCGACTCATGAATCCAGTTCGCATCACCGAGTGGGCGCACGGTCTCGTCGCGCAGCAGCTCGCCCACCAACTGGTACTGGTCGGGTGTGGGCCGATCGAGACGCATCGCGACCTGCCACGGTGTCTCGTCGTCCCAGGCAATCATACGCGAGTCAAGCGACGGGCGATTACTGCGGAGTCGCGCGCGGCCCGTGTCGCAGATCATGCGCAGCGTGGTGCGATAGGCACGCGGGCGCACGATAAATCCACCGGTCGGCATCGTCGCGATACCCTGCGCGTCGGAGCTACCCAGCAGCATTTCGGCGATCTGCCGATCGACCGGATCTGGCGCGTTGCACCACGCGTCGATGGAGTACTGAAAGTGCTTCGGTGCTTCCCACACGCTGTCGCGATCGCGGCGCTGCGTCGTGATCTCCACCCGCACGCCACGATGCTGGGCGCTCTCGGTGAGATGCACGAGATAGACGATACGTCGGTCTGCGGGGAGCGATGTGGCGCGGTTGGTGACTCGCGTCTCGGTGAACACCGAGCGCTGCCGACCACTCGTATCGCGTAGCGCCGTCTGCCACACGGGGGGTGGGCCCGCCTTCACGTCGGGCGCGCGCGGCTGCGGTTTCATCACCGCCAGCGCGTGTCGCTCGAAGGTGACCTGCGGTTCGGCCGACGCCGACGCGGCGGTTTCGAGCAGCGCCGTCAGCGTACCCTGCGCGTCGAGCACGCGAAGCAGCGCCCACAGATGCTTGCAGGCGCCGTGCTCCTGCCCGTACGGGCAGGTACAGCCTAGGTGCAGGCGCCCCGGGCGCGGGCGCAGGAACACCCCGTACGGACGGGTGCCCTGCACGACGCCGGTCGCCGCACCGGCATCAACGTGCTCGAGGGTGAGCACGAAGGGATCGATGTACGCTTACCCGCGTTCGCGAATAACCGGCGGAAAGCACTGCTCAAGCAAGACGGGAATCATGACAGGCGAAGTCTAACCACGACGTCTCCAACGGCTGCTACTTGAAGCGAATCCCGTTGGGAGCAACCGCACCCTTGGTCGGCACAAAGGGCTTCACGACCGGCTTATTGCTGGCCGCCGGACGCGCCGGACCACGGGTGTTCGACGTGACATCGCGCCGCGTCCCGCCCTCGCCCCGCTCGCCGCCACCCTGCGGTTTGCCCGTCCCGCTGCCACCATCGCTGCGCATGCTGAGGGCGATCCGGCCACGGGCCAGGTCGATCGCCTGCACCGTCACCTTCACCTTCTGCCCAACCTTCACCGCATCGTTCGGGTCCTTGATGTAGCGATCGGACAGCTGACTGACATGCACCAGACCATCCTGGTGCACGCCGATATCCACGAAGGCACCGAAGGCCACGATGTTCGTGACCACGCCCTCGAGCACCATGCCCGGGAGCAGATCGGAGGGCTTCTGAATGTCGTCGCGGAACGCGGGCGGCTCGAACGCGGCACGCGGATCGCGGCCCGGCTTCTTGAGCTCCGCGACAATGTCCCGCAGCGTGGGCATACCGACATCGTCGCTCACGTACTTGGTCAGTTCGATCGAATCGACCAACGACTCATTGCCAACCAACGAGCTCACGTCGGCCTTGAGATCCTTGGCCATCCGCTCCACGAGGGCGTACCGCTCGGGGTGTACCGCGCTCGAATCGAGCGGATGCACACCGCCACGCACGCGCAAAAAGCCGGCCGCCTGTTCAAACGCCTTGGCGCCGAGACGCGGGACATCCTTGAGATCGGCGCGCGACGTGAGACGGCCCCGCTGATCGCGCAACGACACGATGGCCTGCGCGAGACCGGGACCGATGCCGGCCACGTAGCCCAGCAGCGCCGCCGAGGCGGTGTTGACCTCGACCCCCACGCGGTTCACGCAGCTTTCCACGATATCGTCGAGACGCTGCTTGAGACGCGACTGATTCACGTCGTGTTGATACTGACCGACCCCGATGCTCTTGGGGTCGATCTTCACCAGCTCCGCCAGCGGATCCTGCAGACGGCGGGCGATCGAGACCGCACCGCGCAGGGACACGTCCAGCTCGGGGAACTCGGCGCGCGCAAGATCGGACGCCGAGTAGACCGAGGCACCGGCCTCATTCACCACGACCACCTGCGGACGCTCACCACCGACTGGGGGATCGAGTTCGCGCATCGCCGCCTTGGTGAGATTCTCCGTCTCTCGGCTGGCCGTCCCATTGCCGATCGCGATCAGCTCCGGCGTAAACCGCTGCAGTAGCAAGCGAATGGCGCCAGCGAACCGGTCTTCCTGATGCAGATACAACGTGTCGGTGTGCACCAACGCACCCGTGGCGCTGACCACAGCCACTTTCACACCCGTTCGGAAGCCCGGATCGAGACCGATCACGCGCTTCTCGCCCGCCGGTGACGACAGCAGCAACTGTTCGAGATTGCGACCGAAGATCGTGATCGCTTCGTCGTCAGCGCGGGTTTTCAGCTCCACGCGCAACTCCACTTCGATGGCCGGCGACAACAAACGTTTGTACGCATCCGCCGCTACCAGCGTGAGCTGCTGCGACGCGCGGCGTGTACCGATCACTTCGCGTGCCATCCGCGCGTTGATCTCGTCGACCGGCGCTTCCACGCGCCACATCAACTCGCCTTCCGTCTCGCCACGACGGATCGCCAGCATGCGATGGCTGGGAATCGTGCCGAGCGACTCCGCATAGTCGAAGTAATCCTTGAACTTGGACTCGTCGCTCGCCTTGCCCGTCATTACGCTGCTCTTGACGACACCCTTCGCACGTGTGATCTCGCGCACCCAACCACGGATGAGCGCATCTTCCGCGACCTGTTCCGACAAAATGTCGCGCGCGCCCTGCAGTGCAGCCTCGACGGTTGGCACTTCCGACGGCTTG
>JBBQAK010000002.1:0-31370 GCA_038316215.1 Gemmatimonadales bacterium
CATTCACGCGCGCGTGAAGCGCACCGTGGAAGACATCGCGCACTCCGGCGGCGCGACGGCGCGGGTGGATTTCTCCATCGGTGGACTGATCACGCAGAACGACGCGTCACTGCTCGAGAAGATGACGCCCACACTGCAACGCACGTCGGGCGACGGCGGCTTCAAGATCATCAACCCCGTGACCGGCTCCGAAGACTTCCCCGCGTTCACAAAGGAAATCCCGGGTCTGTTCTACTTTCTCGGCGTCGCGCCGAAGGGCATGGACCAGAAGTCGCAGGCGGCGAACCATTCGCCGTTGTTCTTCGCCGACGAAGCCGCGTTGCCCACCGGTGTGCGTGCGATGGCCAACCTCGCGGTGGATTATCTCAAGAGCGGCGGGATCGCCACCGCCAAGCCGGCCATGAAGCAGTAGCGCACTACGCTTCGACAAACGTCTCCGAGTGAATCAGCCAGCCCATTTCGCTGAAGCGCCACTCGGCGGTGTAGCTGCCACCCTGCTCGTGCATCCCTGACGTGAGACGCCACCGACCGACCCAGCGTCCTCGCTCGGTGGCGCGCATTGGATCCACCACCGTGATCTGGTCGATGGAACGCACATAGGTCATAAACGCCCGATCGGCAAACTGTTCGGCGAACGCCACGCGCGAGGCTTCACGCCCCATGAGCGTAGGCCCACCGGCTACGCCGACCACGATGTCGGGCGCCATGAACGACACCGTGCGGTCCGCATCATGTGCGGCGATTGCCTGATTGGATTGCTCGCGCAATGCGCGAATCTGAGCCGTAGGATCCATCATCGCCGGAGTCTGGACAGGAGAGGCTCAAATGTCCACGTTCACCGGTGTGACGATTGCCGATAATTCCACCGTTCGCATTGCCGGCGGGGGCCCATCAGGTCTCACGGCCGCCATTGTTCTCGCCAAGGCCGGACACACCGTCGAGGTGTTCGAGCGGCGCACGGTCTGCGGTGCACGCTTTGGCGGAGACCTGCAGGGTCTGGAGAACTGGTCATCGCCGGTCGACGTGCTCGACGAGATTCGCGCACTGGGGATCCCCATCGACTTCGATGCCGCGCCGTTCACGAAGGGTATCCAGACCGACGGTCGGACGGATGACATTATCCGCTTTGATCGTCCCGCCTTCTACCTCGTGAAGCGCGGTGACGTACCCGGCTCACTCGATCGCGCCTTCGCGCGCGAAGCGACGGCGGTTGGCGTACACCTGCGATTCGGACAGGCCTGCCCGGACGGCACGGCCGATATCGTGGCAACAGGCCCTCGTGGCCGTGCGCCATTCGCGATCGACGCAGGCATCGTGTTTGAGACCGACGCCCCGGACTGCGCCATCGCCCTGCTCAACGACAACGCGGCACCGGGTGGCTACGCGTATTTGCTCATCACGAATGGCTACGGCTGCTGCTGTACGATGCTCTTCGATGATTTTCCGTCGATCCATGCGCGATTCGCACAGGTGCGTTCGATCTTGCTGGAGCAGCGCGGGATCACCGTGCGCAACCCGCGTCCCGTGGGCGGACTTGGTCACGTGCGGGCCGACGGTGACTGGCTCGACGGAAGCGCGTCACGGGTCGGTGAGGCGGCAGGACTGCAGGACTTTCTTTGGGGCTTCGGTATCCGTCTCGCCATGCAGTCCGGTGCGCTCGCAGCGCGCGCACTGATGCAGACCGCCGACTATCGGGCGCTTGCTCAGGCGAAGTTTGGACCGACACTGCGTATCGGCGCGACCAATCGCTGGCTCTGGGAGCGGGCGGGTGGCGGTCACTACGCGCTCGTGCGTGGAATCCTGCGGACGGCTGGTGCAGGACGCGTGTTACGCACGTTGCATCGTGACCAGTGGTGGCACCGCTTGCTCGCACCGATCGCCAGACGATCGCTGGCGAGCCGCTATCCGGCGGTGTTCGGCGCGTTCGACTCGAAGAACGTCAGCAAACCGACCGCGCCGGTTGCGTCGGTTGCCTGACGGGCACGCAGCATGGCCTCGGCGGCGGTCATGGCGTCACCGCGTGCCGTCGGTACCGCGCGCAGGATCTCGGCCTGAACCGCCCACAGACCGCCGTCCCACATATGTTCGCCGGTGCGATCCGCGATCTCGAATCCCAGTCTGATCGCCTCCTGCGCCTCGGAGATATCGCCGAGACGCACCAGCGTCCACCCGAGGTGTGTCTGGAAGAACGGCACGGACACGAAGCTTTCGATCGCGTGAAACACGTCCAGCGCACCACGCATCATGGCGACCGCAGCGGTGAGCTCGCCCTGCCGGGCGCGAGCGACGCCAAGAATGAGCGTGTTCCAGAGCAGTTCCGACGCCACCCCGTGCTCTTCACACAACGCAACGGCCTCGCGCGCAATCTGTTCGCCGTGCGCGGCGGCGCCTGACATCACGGCAAGTTCGGCAGCGAACAGACCGAGGAAGGCACCGCCTTGCGGATCGCCGGTTTCGGCAACGTACGCGCGCAAGCGCGAGACGAGCGCAGCCGCTTCAGCAGGACGCCCAGCCAACCAGAGAAGCCGTACGTGCTCGCAGCGTGCCGTGAGCAGCGGATCCGGCTGGAAGCGCGTGCGCAGTGCGTGCGTGACCGTCGCGTCAGCCACGGCGTCGACTGCGGCCTGAGCCGCGAGTGCCGTGTCCACGTGCCCGCGATGCGTCCAGAGTCCCACATGAACGACGTGCCCGAGGGCGAGTAGCACGGGATCGCCACTGGTGCGACCGATATCGAGCAGCTGCGCCGACAGTCTCGTCGCCGCCTCGAACTCTCCGTGCGCAATGGAAAACAGGATGAGAATCCAGAGCGCATTGGCGAGCGCAGGCGCGCCGCCGATCGCCTCACACATCGCTCGGGCGCGCGCCATGTTCTCGGCCGTCTCCGGTGCCGCAAAGCCGCGGCGCACCAGACTGGTCGCACCGAGTAGCACACGTAGTGGCAGTTCGAGGCCGAACTGTTCCGGTCCTTCGTCGAGCGAAAGCACCTGTTCGAGCCCGCGCGATGCCAACGTTTCCGCTTCCGCGTACGCGAACTTTGCCAGCGCCCCCTGTGCAGCGACGGCATACCACGCCGCCGCCTGCTCGGGTTGCCGCGCCGTTGCGCGCAGCGCGGCAATGCCGGCGGCGATCTCCGGCGCCCTCGCCTTGTGACGCGTCTCGAGGAAGTCCGCCGCAGACGCGCTCCAGCCGGCGCGCCGACTCGGCGCGAGATCGGCGACGAGGGTGTTCTGATACAAGGCGTGTACGAAGCGGTACCGCACCGCGTGCGACCGATCCGGATACGTCGCGTCATCGACGCGACGGACGAATGCGTACACCTTGTCGAGCACCAACAGCTGTTCTTCGATATCGGCGGCGTCGGCCTTCAGCATCGCCGCGACCGTAGCCGTGTCGAAGTACGCTCCCTGAATGGCCGCCGCCGCGAGCAACTTTCGCTCCGACTCGTCAACCTGCGTGATCTTGCGTTCGATCATGCTGCGTACGGAGCTGGGAAGCTCGCGATCAACCTCGGGCATCGGCCGCACGAGCATCCATCGTCCCACTTGCTCGGCGATCACGCCGCGAGTGCCGAGCCAGCGCAGCAGATCCGCGACGAACAAGGGACTGCCTTCTGTACGCGTATGAATGACGTGCGCGAAGTCGGCGGGGAAGCCGTGGTTCGGATAGGTGTGGTCGAGGAAGTCCTGAACTTCCGCTTCGGAGAGCAGTGAGACGGCGACTTCACGACTGTAGCCACGCGTGGTCAGGTCCCGCTGCACCGACAAGAACGGATGTTGCGAAGCGAGCAGCTCCCCCTTGCGATACGTCACGAGCAGCAAGACGCGCATGCGATCGAACCGTGCTCCAAGGTAGGCCAGCAGATCGACCGTTGAGACGTCGGCCCATTGCAGATCATCAAAAAAGAGGACGACTGGGGCGCGCTGTGCGACCTGTTCCAGCAGCGCCGCCATTTCCCGCTTGAGACGTTCCTGTGACGCCAGCACCGTGGTCGGTCCGTTGGCATCGGTGGGGTTGGCACTGGCGCGCCCCATCAACGCCAACCACGACGGCGCCACACGCGCAATGAGTCGCGTCATCCCACCGCTCGTGTCCTGCTCCAGTGCCGCTTCGAGCGCATCGATCACCGGCAAGTACGCTTCGGTGCCGGCGAGTCGCTCGGAGCAATGCCCACGCACAATGACAGGGGGAGCGTCGTGTAACTGCAGCGCGCTCAGCGCCGACTCGACCAGGGTGGTCTTGCCGATCCCGGGTTCTCCCGCCACACACACCAGGGTACCGATTCCTTGGAGCGTCGTGGCGTACGCCGCCTGAATGCCGGCCACGTCTCGCGTGCGCCCCACCACGACCCCGGAGCGTCGCGTGAGGCGGGTTGTCGTCGGTGACCGATCGGCAGTCGCCGCGAGACCCCCAAGTGGCAGCGTCGAAGGCGTAGGTCGCGTCTCGAGATCGGTGCGTGCACCACCGGCCATCGCGCGCAACTGCTGCGCGATGTCCTGCGCCGTTGGCCGTTCGTGCGAGTCCTTGCTCAGCATCCGGCCGATGAGTGCGGAGAGCTCATCGGAGAGGTCGGCACGCACGTCTTTCGCGGCGAGCGGCTCACGGGTGAGAATGGCGCCCAGCATCGCCACCTGCGTCGGCGCCAGAAACGGGTGTTTGCCGGTGGACAGCTCGTACGCCACGATGCCCAGCGAAAAGATGTCGGATGACGGCCCGACGACCTCGCCGCAGGCCTGTTCCGGCGACAGATAGCCCATCGTACCGACCAGCGTACCGGGCTCGGTCAGCGTCGAGTGCTCTGAGACCTGTGTGGCTTCCGGACGCTCCGCTGGCATGAGTCGCGCGAGTCCGAAATCGAGCAGCTTTACGTAGCCGTCGTCGCGCACCATCACGTTCTCGGGCTTGATGTCGCGGTGCACAATACCGGCATCATGCGCGGCCGCGAGCGCGAGCGCACACTGACGCAGCAGCTCGATCACACGCGGCGGCGAAGGATTCCGCCGGCGTTCGTCGGCCAATGTGCTCCCACGCACCAACTCCATCGCGATGTAGCAGCCCTCGATCGAGTCCCCGACATCGAACACCGTGACGATGTGCGGATGGCTGAGCGCCGAAGCGGCCCGCGCCTCTCGCTTGAACCGCTCGACCGCGTTGGCGTCCGTGGCGAGCGCCGCCGGAAGCAGCTTCAGCGCCACATCACGTCCCAGCCGCTCATCCCTCGCGAGATAGACCTCGCCCATACCTCCGGCCCCGAGTGGCTGGAGCAGCGTATAGTGGGCGATCGCAGAAGGAGCAGTCACAGCGCGGGATTTCGAGAAAGGATGACGCCTCGCGTCAGGACCGATGTAGCCAAGTGTATTGAACCATGCACTGGCACGCTACGGTACCCTGTTGCAGTACGCGGCAGCGTCGTACGCTTCGGAACGCTTGTCCGCTGCCAGTCCGTCGCCATCTCCCTCATGACGATTAATGCCATGACCGATACTTCACGATCCGGAACCGCGCCTACGGGCTCATCAACTTCCTTCACCGCAGTGGGCGATCCTCGCTGGCGTGATGCGGCGTGGCTCAGCACCTGGCGTCAGCATGGCGATCCCGTGGGCGACGCGTGTGCCCGGACACTCAAGGCGCAAGGCGTGCCATCGGTGATGACGCATCGCGTGATCGCCACGATGAAGGCGAACGACCGTCGGGTGCCCGACAGCGCACCGGCGGCATTGCGGGAGTTCTTTGCGGAGACGTACCGATTCTGCGATCGCTGCGGCACCCCGGAACTGCCGGCGTGGGTCGATCGCGACCGGATCATTCGCGGTCAGCAGACCTTCATGGAGCGCTCGCTTCCGGCCGTGCTGGTGATGCTGTGCAAGAGCTTACCAGAGGGCTACGCCGCGCCTTCGATGGCGAAGATCCTGAACATGTCGGGCGACCTGAAGGCGCGTCCATTTCATCGGCTCATGGGCACCTTGCAACTGCTGCTCGATGTCACCGCACCGTACTCATTCGAGCGGATGGGTATGGGGGCGATTGCTGGACAGGAGATGCGCCTGCTGCACGCCGGCGTACGCACCAACGTCGCACCCGAGATCCTCGGTGCGGATGGGTACGCGGCCTTCGTGGCGCAGCACGGCGTGCCGATCAACCAGGAAGACATGGCCGGCACGATCATCGGCTTCTCGCTGCTGGTCGTCGAAGGGCTCGCCACGCTCGGCCTCCCGCTCGAGGCTGAAGCGGCCGAGGACTACTACTACGTCTGGCGCGTCTTCGCGCACATCATGGGCGTACGCGCCCCCGGAGCACCGGACGACGTCGACAGTATGCCGCCATCGCTGGCCGATGCGCGCGCCTTCTACGAGACGTACCAGCGACACTACGTCGGACCGACGGCGCGTGAAAAGGGTTGGCGCGATCAGGCGATCCGCGTGAACCCCGACGGCGTCGCACTGGCCGATGCGCACGTGCGCATGCTGGGCCGTTTCGTCGCCGGACAGGATTTCGGCGTGCGGGCCACGAAGGCCGACGAAGCGGACGCGCAGGGATTCCTGGGCCGTATGAGCGAAGAAGCGGGATTGCACGCCGCCGCCAAGTACGTGCATCTGCTCTGCGGCGATGCGGCCAGCGCACGCATCGGCGTCGAGCGACTCGACCACACCAATCTGCTCGGCGAACTACTCGCGAAAGTGCCGACGTGGTGGGAAAAGCTCTGGGACAAAGTCGATCCCGGGGTCCACATGGCCGCCAGCGAATGGCTGTTCGGCAAACTCGTGAAGAACACCTATCGGCGCGGCGTCGTCTATCCGGTACCGATGTCCGTCGATGATCTTCACGAGTTGGCCATCACCGGCCAGTAGGCGCGCGGCTACATCGTCGCGCGCTTCTTCGGTTTCACGTACTGGTCGAGCCAGGCGGTCATCTCAGCGAGCGCGTGGCCGACACTTTCGCGCGCGCGGTAGCCGTGCGCTTCACCCGGCAACTGCACATAGCGCGTGGTGGCGCCGTTGCCCTTGAGCGCCTGGTACATCCGCTCACTCTGAATCGGATACGTACCGGTGTTGTTATCGGCCATACCGTGAACCAGCAAGATGGGATCCTTGATCTTGTTCGCGTAGGTGAACGGCGACATCGAACCGTACAGCTCGGGCGCATCCCAGTAGGTGCGCTCTTCGCCTTGGAAGCCGAAAGGCGTCAGGGTGCGATTGTACGCGCCGCTCTCGGCGACGCCGGCACGGAACAGGCGCGTGTGCGCCAGCAGGTTCGCCGTCATGAACGCACCGTACGAGTGCCCGCCCACGCCGATCCGATCGCGGTCGGCCACGCCCATCGCGACAATCGTATCGACGGCAGCCTTCGCACTCGCCGTGAGCTGCTCGACGTATGTGTCGTTCGGCTCCTTCCCGTCTACACCAACAATCGGCATCGTCGGGTTGTCCATCACACCGTATCCCTGCGTCAACATGAACAGGTGTGACGCACCGCTGGGCCGCACGAAACGGTACGGCGAGCCCACCACCTGCGATGCCGCTTCGCGCGAGCGGAACTCCAGCGGATACGCCCAGAGGAAGAACGGCAACGGGCCGTCCTTCGTCTTGTCGTAGCCGGCCGGCAGATAGATCGTAGCCGACAGCTTCACGCCATCGGGACGCGTGTAGGTGATCAGCTGGCTCGTGACACCGGCGAACACCGGCGCCGGATCGGTGAACTGCGTAAGCACACGCGGGGCGCTCTTGCGCACGAGATCGCGCACGAAATAGTTGGGCGCATCCGCCTTCGACTCGCGGCGAGTCAGCGCCACGGTGCCATTCGCATCGAGCATGCCGATGGGCTGCTCATAGTACGGCGACGCGCTCTGAAAGAGCCGCGTCTTTCGTGCGGTGGTCAGGTCGAAGCGATCCACAAACGGACGATCGCCTTCCGGTCCGGCTCCCAGCCCGCTCAAGAACGCCGCCTTCTTGTCGGGGGTCGTCAGCAGCACCGTCTGTCCGCGTGCGTCGCGCGTGGTCAGGAAGTCACCGGGATCGGCGTAGCGGTCTTCGCTGGAGCGCTCCCAGAGCAACCGCGGTGCCTTGGCACCCGACGGATCGATGATCCACGCCCGCGTTGTGCGCGTCTTGCCTTCGTTTTCGCGCGCGATCGCGAGTCCGGACATACCCCACGTAATGGGGCCGGCACGCCAACTCGTTTCCAGCAGCGTCTTCGGTGTGCCAGTGAACGGCGCTTCGAGCAATGCAATGCGGTCGCGCTTGTCTGCCTTTGAATCGCTGTCACCGCCATCAAGAGCTTCGACCCACGCCAACGTGGCATCGACATCGCGACGCCACTGCACATTCCGGATGCCGGCGAGTGCGCCGTTGCCGCCCCACGGTACGCGCTCAATCAGCGGACGGCTCACGATCGACTTCACGACGGCGCCGTCCATCGACCACACTTCGGTGCGCGTCGGGAAGTAGTTCAGTGGCACGGTATACGAAAACGGACGTGACAGCGTGCTCACCAACAAGAAGCGGCCATCGGGCGACGCACTCACATCGGTGCGCATGTCGGGCGCGCCAAGCGTCTTGACTGTGCCATCGAGCGACACGAGCGCGAGCTGACTCGTGCCGTAATGCGCAAAGATCGCTTCGTCGAACGGACTCTTGAGCAGATCCTGATACGTGGCGGCCCGGTCGCTTCGACCGGTGAGCGCCTCCTGCACGATCGGGCCTTCCGGCGCGGGCGTCATGGCCGGGGCCGTGCCGCGCATCGCCGGCACGAACGTGCACGCAAGCGATGCGGTCGACACCCACGAGCAGGGATTGCCCAGAATGGACGTGAGGCGCTGCGACGTGAGCGGCTTCGCCTGAGCCGTCGCAACATCGGCGATCCACAGCGTGATCGCCGCGTCGCTGGTCACGGTGAACGCGATTTTCTGTCCGTCGGCCGACCATGACACGTTCTCGATGCTGCTCCCGGCAGGAATCGACGCCTGAATCTTGCGCGCTGGGCCGCCAATAACCGACTGCAGCGACAGGCCCGTGTAGCTCTGGCCACGCGTGGGGCCGCTGGTCTTCGGATCGAAGCGCAATCCCGCCAGACGATATTCGAACGCGGCGACTTCACTGATCGGTGGCAGCGCCGGCCGTTCCAGCAGCAGCAGCCGCTGACGATCAGGACTCATCTGCACCAGCGGCGTCGCCGGCTGGTCAAGTATCTGTGCGATCGGCTGCGGCGGCTGCCGGTACTGCGCCTGCGCCGTACCCGGCAGCAAGGCCGGAGTCAGCACCACGAATACCGCGAATGGCGCAACGCGACGTGACATGACGCGATGTGACATGACGCGACGCGGCGAGCGAGAGAAGAGAGTCACACGTTTCCCGATGGTCAGAGTGGAACCACGACCTACATGAACGACCTACATGAGCGCATTACGTTACCGCACCTTCATCACCAACCCATTGTGCGCTTTGATCACGCCGGCCCGCTGGATGTCGAAGCCATTTTCGAGGCAGTACAACCCCATCTGCCGCACGTCCATGAGTTCGCGATAGCCGTGATTCATCCAGTCGGCCATGAGATTGTAGAACACACGCGACTTGAACTGATTGCGCGGCGTGGTCATCACCACGGTGCCACCCGGCTTGAGGAATCGCCGGTGCATCTCAAGGCACTCGGCCTTGTGCGAGTCGGGGAAGTGCTCCAGCAGTCCGATCGATACCACGACATCGAACTCCTGTCCGTAGTGCAGATCGCGAATATCGGCGACCTCAAAATGGATCGGCATTTCGTCGCGATACCACACGCGCTGATGTCCGGTGGTGGGATCGACGCCCAGAAACGGATAGTCGAGTGGGAATTTACCGAAGCGGTCGGTGGCGCAGAATACATCGTAATCCACCAGCACGATTTCGCCGCCCGGATACATCGCCGCCAGCTGCATCGCTTCGTAGCCATCGGCGGCGCCGAGAAACAGAATGCGCGGCTTCTTGACATCAAGTCCGGCAAAGAGTGCACGCTTGCCGCGGGGATCCCACACCGCGTCCTCCACACGCATGATCTTGTTCCAGACGGCGAGGTAGGTGATGTCCTGCAGTGCCTCCTTCGCCTCATGCAGATCCATGCGCGACAACGCGTCACCGAACTGCGCGTTCGCCTGGTGCTGCGCCGCCGGCACGTCGGTCAGGAAGAACTGATGAAACGCCGTATTGAACAGTCGCCAGCCGTCAATGATGGGCAGTGGCTGCTGGTGCGCCTGCTCGTAACTCGTCCGCGCACTCGACCACTTCTCGGTGCGATACGGTCGGCCCACATCGCGCCACGTCAGCGCTGACCAGTCCATCGCGCTGACATCGTCGAACAGATCGGGGGCCTGATCGCGCAGATCGATGCGGAACTGACCGGTCAGCTCGTGGTGACCGATATCATGACGCGCACCGCGCGGTCGTCCCCAAGGGCGACTGGACTGAGCAGGAAAGGCGCGCGTGCTGGCCGCGGCGGTTTCGGGGGCGATCAGCGTAGCCATACGTGACCCGGCGTGAGAATGTCGTCCCATGGAGTCTGGGTTCTCGGCGGGCCGGGCGCCAGTGCCGGCGTCGGGTTTACAGTATGGTCGCGACTGCCCTCAGCGCTATCGCCGAACCGTCCCCGTGGTATCGGTGAGTGCCCTCATGAATGACACGAGTGCACGCTGCTCGCCCGCCGAAAGCCGAAGAGAGTCCGAGGGAAGCGTCTGGTTGTCGAGTTGAATGCCAATCCCGGCCCCGCCGCCGCGATTGTAGAAGTCGACGACAGCCTCGAGCGTGCGATAGACCCCGTTGTGCATGTACGGCGCCGTCAGGGCCACGTTGCGCAACGACGGGGTTTTGAATGCATAGCGATGCGGTTCGGCTCGGGTCAGCCGAAAGCGGCCCACATCGGGGTCGATCGTGGCGTTGGCAGTCACCGCGCGCGATGGTGTGCCCAGCACCTCCACCTCGGCTTCCCGGTACATCGGAGGTACGGTACCGTTGGTGAGCGGAACGAAGTGGCACGTGGCACACCTGGCTTTGCCCACGAACAGGTTGAATCCGCGGCGCTCGTCGTCCGACAGGGCGCCCACTTCGCCGCGCAACGCCCGGTCGACCGGAGAGTTCAGTCGGCTCAAGCTTCGCTGATACGCGGCGAGTGCGGTGCGGATCTGCGAGGCCGTGATCGCGGAGTCCGAACGCGTGGACGCCGTTGCGAAGGCGGTGCGGAACTGCGTTACCAATGACGGATCCAATGCGAGTCGCGCCGCCACGCTGGCCAGATTGCCATGCATCTCGTCCACGTTCTCGACCACGTCGGTGACTTGGTCTTCAAGATACGTGGTGCGCAGATCCGAAAATGAACCCACCTGCAGGCCGCTGTTGATTACCGTTGGCGTGTTGCGCGCCAAGGGCGCACCGCCGCGCGCGGTGTTGGCAGCCAGACCGTCTGTGAACGCCTTCTCAGGGAGGTGACAGGAACTGCAGGCGCGCTTGCGGTCTCCCGACAGCGTCACGTCGTGAAAGAGGCGCGCGCCGAGCGCCACTTGTTCGATCGTGGCGGGCTTTGCGTCGAGCGGAGCAAACCCCATCACGTCGAAGGCCGCGCTGTCGAACACCGTGGCCGCGTCCATGCGGAAGGCACGAGCCTCTGCCGGGAGTCCTATCGCCATCGCGAGACGAGCTGACTGCATCGCATGGCCGAGGGGAATGAGCCGCTGGGCCAGAAAGGTGAAGTGATCGAACGCGTCACGGTCGGTCGTCGTCATCAGCATGGCGCGCGTCTCCGTGATGAGCGCGTCGACCTGTCGCCACGTGCTGTCCGTCTCATGGTACGGCGCCAGCGTGCGCACCACGCCTTCCAGCGCAGCGTCGGCTTCCACGAGCGAATGCCCCGCGACGGGTGAGTCGAAACCGGAAATGCCCAGCGTCGCGATGCGCGCGAGTTCCAACTTCACGGCATCCCACACGTGCGCATCGGAGGCGTGCTGCGCGCCCATCATGGTTTGCGCCCGCTTCACCAGCGGACGTAGCGTCGACGTTTCCCGGATGATGACGTTACGCTCGCCGATCGGATCGTCGCCGTACAGGCCTTCTTCGATGACCTGAAAACCGGTGGGCGGAAAGACCGCCTCGGGACCCTCCTCATCGTGCACGTCCGGCAATGCCGGCCCGTTGATCTCCCGGCTCGTGGTAGGGGCGTAATACTCCAACGCCAGCTCCACGAGTTTGAACGAGCGCCGCGCGTTCACGAATGCCTGCTTTGCGCGCGGCACATCAGTCACCGTGCGCAACGCCAGCGCCGCCGAATCCAGCAGGGCGACGCGCAGCGCGAGCGTATCCACCTGTGCACGCCACACGAGTACGCTTTGCACGGCGCGGGAATCATCGGTTGACGAGGCCGTGGCCGCGGATGGTGCATCCGGTGACGCGTTACGACACGCGCCGAGCGCCACCGCAGCCGAGAGCAGAAGTACGCTACAGAATCGGGTCTTCATGGTATCTGGACAGATGACCGGCCCGGAGCGTGTCGCCCCGGGCCGGCAAAGGCAGCGAACGGACCGCGATTCAGCGCGGCAGTCCCTTCACGATGATCATTTGACTTGCCTGATTCTCACTGGGGCGCACCGTACCACCATCGACCCCCTGGTATTTGGTACCGCGCCACGAGTGAGGCTGCAGCGAAATCATGAACGTGTTCTCCTGTCCGAGCGCGGCGGACACGTCGACCATCGCACCGTACTCCCAACCTGCCCTACCCGCGGGACGTGCGCCGACCGCATTGTAGAGCGCCGCATCGACCGCCGTGCGACGATGATCAAGCTCGATCACCGGACGAACATCCTTGGTCGTGATGTTGTATTGGTAGATGTAACCGTCGTGCGTTTCGTCGCCGTACCCGTTGTCATCTTCCTGCACGTACACGTAGTTCGTGCCGACATAGAGATTGTCGGGGTTCTGGAACGTCCGTGCCGGACCATTCCGATCGTCGCCGTCCAAGACCAGTTCCAGCGTGCCGCTCAGCGGGCTGTTTTCATCCAGCTTGACACGATACACGCGACCATATTTGCTGCGGCTGTAGTCCGCGTTGATACCCGTGTTATTCTGACCCGTCACCGCGAAGTAGATCTCCCGCCCGTTGACCGCCGAACCCTTGCGGTAATCCACATCTTCGACGCGGCCGAAGCGCATGGCATTCACAGCCACCGTAGCCAGGTTGACCTGCCGGCCCGTCAGCGTCTTCTGGTTGGCGATCTGCCGAAACTGCACGGGATAGCTCTGTCCTACCACCATGTCGCGTTCGCGCGTGTTGTTATCGGTACGCGCCAGCACATAGAGGCTACCGTTGTCGAGATCACCCACCGTGTTCGACACGTACATCGCCAGCTGGCCGCCTTCAGCGCCAGAATCGTCGTCACCGATCAGGATGACCGTACGATTCGGATAGGCGATCTTGGGCAGCGGGAGTGACTGCTCCGAGTTCCAGCGACCAAGCGCTGAGAGATAGCGCGGTGTATTGGCCGGCGCCGACGGATCAACGGCAAGAATTTCCGACTCTTCGTTGCTTTCACCGTTGGTGAGGAAGAGCGGCCCGAAGCCGTGCGTTTCCGGCGTGGCCAGCGTGGCCGAACAGAGACGATAGCGGCCCGCTGTGGAGTTGACGATGTAGTCGGCGGAGATCGGCTTGAGCGTGGCATCGAACCGCACACGAGAGACCGAGAAGTTGTCTTCGTGATTGATCAACGCCGTGAAGCTGCCATCGGTGTTGCGAATGAAGCCGGACCCGTCCGCCGAGCCACCGAACACAAAGCCCGGTGAACCCGCGAGCACGTCATCACTGCTGATCAGGCTGTAGATCTCGACGCCCGAGATCAGCGATTTCGCCAGCGCCGGCGTGACAGACTGGTTCTTCAGTGCGACAGGGGCGATCTGCTGTACTCCAGTACCGGCGTCATCACTACACGCGGCGACAAACAGGCCGCACGAGGCGGCGAATGCCCGCGTTGCAACGATGGAAGTAATGCGCATGAAAAAGCGTCCTCAGGGGGTTGATGCGGCGCGGATGAGACGATCATCGGACTGATCGCTTCGAACGCAGTAGCATCGATCTGCTGAGCGACATTTCGACTACGCTTTCGTCACTGAAGGGTCATCGATTCGTCACGAAACGACGAACGGTTTGTGGTCTGAGCGCGTGAGTACACTCGTTGTAGCGGTACGGTCAATAGGCACGAACAGTCATCAAGGTCTGGATTCCGACATCATCAAACACGCCGTACAGTCATTCGCCTTGCCGCATGATCTACCACGGATGGTGCCGTATTACTGGCCGCTCGCATCATCGTGATTCGCACTGGCCCGAGCGCGTCTCGTGTGCTCTCGGCAGAGTGTCCTCATGCCGGGTGCGGCGTATCGATCGTGGACCGACCGCGCTGGTGCGCCTGCGATCCGAATACGACGAGGTGCACGCCGAGTTACTCGTCGTGCGCTAAACGACAGCCTCAGCTCAGGCCGAACTCTTCCCGCGCCTGCCGCGCCGCCCGGTGCTGCACGTCGTCCGCGTCGAGCGCGGCACCACTGGAATCACCCGCTTTCACTAACGCCATGGCATCTTCCCGGCGCGCCAGCAGCGTCCAGAATTCACCCGCATCGGGATCGGCCCCTTCGTCGGCCGGCAGCAGCGCGTACATCGCCTTGTACATCATCGAGAAAGCGAAGAACAGCGCGAGCATATCGGGGAGTACCAGCACGAGACGCGTGATCGCGTTCACATTGGCAACCTGATCATTGAAGGCCGGCGTGTTGAACGGGGCGACGACCATACGGAAGTTGATCACGTAGTTCACCGCGCCGGCGCCGAGATTCGTGAGACCGATCACCAACCCGGCACGCTTCATGGCCGTCAGCACGGTCGGCTCGTCGAGCAGCCGGTCCATCTGCTTCTCACGCTCGGGCGAATTGGGCCCGAGCCCCTGCAGCGCAATCGAGCGCGTGACAGGAGTCCCCAGCAGCGCCGTCACGCCGAACACGAAGAACGCAAGCACGTAGCTGGCGCTGTCCTTGAATGCAAACAGCGCACCGTCCACGTACCAGAACGCCAGTGCTCCGCGCATCACCGCCGAGAGGCCGCCGTACGTGGTAATGAAGTTGAATCGACGGGTAATCACGAGCAGGTCGAGCAGCACCCACACCACCGGTACGAACGCCGCCAGCAGGTACGCGTTGAGCGTCCCAAGCGGGGCGGTACCGTATTTCAGGATCACCACCGGTGCGACCGCACCGATCAAGATATCCAGTGCGAGTTTGAGCGTTTTCGACATGAGCATGGAATCTCACCGCGGGCGGGGGCGGGCGGTACCGGCGTGGGATAACTGCCAACGGCTAAGGGGGCAGGAGGGAGGGTATCCGGAAGGAGGACGCAGGTGGCCGGCGCGTTGGTCTCTGCCTCCTCCGCCCTGCAACCCTCCTCCCTGCCCCACAAGCCGTTGGCAGTGGACGGCTAGCGGCCCGACGCCGCACTCAGTCCAAGCGCCCCATTCAACCACCGCACAAACGGCGTCATCGCCGCGAAATGCTTGGCCAGCGTTTTCGGCAGGTTGGGACTCGTCACATCGTCGGCCGTAATCTCCGCAAACGCCGTGAACGACTGATACCGCAGCCAGGCGGCGGCGGGATGGTCGGCGGCGAATCCTCGCGGTAAGCGCGTCAGCATGCCCTCTGTGTCCAAATCGCCAAACCGGCGGCGGAAGGCACGTCCCTTTACGATCTCCTCGAATCCCTCGAGATCGTCGGTGAGCGCCTGACGAATCTTGTTTACCGCCGACCGCGGTGGCATCCAGATGCCGCCGCCGCAAAACGATTTGCCTGGCTCCATATGGAAGTAGAAGCCGGCACCGCCGTGCGCCGCTTCGGTGCCCACGCCGCGCCCCGCATCGCGATGAAAGAACCAGCAAGCCGCATGCGTCTTGTACGGCGCCTTGTTCTTCGAGAACCGCACGTCACGGTGAATGCGGAAGACCGACTTCTTCGGTGACCCCACGATCTCCGGCGCGATCGTAGCAAGATGCACGTCGACCTCTTCCACCAACAACGCCAGTGGGCGCTTGATCTCGCGTTCGTAATCCGCGCGATGCTCCTCGAACCATTCCTTGCGATTGTGCTTGGCGATACCGCGCAAAAAGGTGAACGCCTTTGGCGTGAACTGCGTGAAGTTGTCGCCGATCTGTACAGTCATGACATCCCCGAGGACATCGACATCGCCATCGAGTCCATCGACGACGTCATGGCGGGAAAAAGGAAACGCAGAAACAGACCGGATCGTTCGCCCCATGCGCGCTCATCGTGCAGCGCGCCATCCGCCTCCGTGTACAACAGGTCGTGACCGGGCTGCCACCCCTTTCGCAACAACATGCGATACAGCAACCGCGTTCCCTTCAGCATACGCTGCTCACCGGTCCCCACGTCGAGCCAGATCTTGAGCTCGGGACGCATGCCGTTGTTGGCGACCAGCTGACGCACGATCCAGCGGTCGTCCCACCACACACTCGGCGACAGCAATCCGATCTTCCCGAAGACCGCCGAGTGCGTCAGCCCGAGATGCAGTGTGAGGAGTCCACCCAATGAGCTGCCCGCCAGTCCCGTGTCGCGCGCGCCGCGACGCGTACGCCAGTTGTGGTCGACCCACGGCTTGAGCTCATAGACCAGCATCTGCCCATAGCGATCCGCCAGGCCGCCGGCGTCGTGGCCGTTATCGCGTGTGGGCGTATACTCGTCGATCCGATCACGCCCGGCATTCCCGATCGCCACGATGATCATCGGCTCGATCACCTGCGCATGCATAAGCGCGCGCGCTGTGGTGTCGATGCCCCATTGCACACCGAACGGCGACATCGCCAACTCGTCGAATACATTCTGCCCGTCGTGCAGATACAGCACGGGGTACCGCCGGTCGCTGTTCAGGTCATAGTCGGGCGGCAGACAGACGATGACGTCGTGCGGATGCGGCAGAAACCGCGATCGGATCTCCGTGAAGTGCAACAGAGAACCCACCACCCGGGGAACTGGCGGCGTGGGATGCAGCTCGTCGGAGAGCCCCGCATGGACCACGGTGAGGAACGTGTAAGGGGCTGAGGAAGCCGTTTGGAGACGAACGTGCTGGGGCGACCGGGAGTACCGGAGGCCTGAGGGCTACTGTTGGGGCAAGCTAAGCGGTGAGGGGGGTGCACGGCACGGGTTGAAAAGCGCTGCGCGCGTGCTACGGCCCGCGTGGGTTACACGAGGTCCGTGACGGTTCCTGTTTGCACGAACTGGTCGAGATTCTTGAGGGCGCGCATCCCCATGTTGGTGCGCGTCTCGATCGTGGCGCTGCCCAGATGCGGGATCAGGACGACATTTTCGAGCTCCTTCAGTTCGGCGGTCACGCTGGGCTCGAACTCGTACACATCGAGGCCCGCGCCGGCGATCTTCCGCTCCTTCAGAACCGCTGTGAGCGCGGCTTCGTCGACCACGTCACCGCGCGCGGTGTTCACGAGATACGCGTGCTCCGGCATCAGGGCGAGCGTGCGCGCGTTCATGAGGTGACGCGTTTCCGGTGTGGCCGGGCAATGCAGCGAGACCACGTCGGCCCGTGCCAGCAGCGCTTCCAACGACTCCATACGCTCGGCACCAGCGGGTCCAGCCGTGGCCGGATCATCGATGCGCGGATCGCGCGGCGCGTGATAGATGATCTTCATGTCGAACGCGGCCGCCGCCTGGCGCGCCACCGCGCGACCGATGCGTCCGTAGCCCACGATCCCCAGCGTCTTGCCGCGCAAGGTGCGCCCCAGCATGAACGTAGGACGCAGTCCGCCCCACGCGCCGCTGCGAACGTGACGTTCGCCCTCACCTAAACGGCGCATCGTCATCAGCATCAGCGCGATCGCAATGTCCGCGGTATCGTCGGTCACCACATCGGGTGTATTGCTGATCGTGAGGCCGGCCCGCTTTGCCGCCGCGACGTCGATGTGATTCACGCCGACACCCACGTTGCACAGCATACGCGTGCGGATACTCGGCGTGTTGAAGATCTCTTCGCTCCAACGGTCGGTCACCGTAGTCATCACGATATCCGCCTGTTGCAACACCTGCTTCAACTGATCCGGAGCCAGCGCGACGTCCGTCTTGTTGAACAGGGCATCGTAATGCGCCGCGATCTCCGCTTCCACCGCCGCTGGCATTTTCCGCGTGACCACCACGCGGATGTTCTTCGAATCCGGCGACAGGTCACTCACGCGGACACGCGCCACTGTTGCAGCGCGGCACCCACGCCGCTGCCGAGCGTGATCGGAATACCGGCATCGCAGAGCGCCATCTCCACACCCGACAACGCCCCCGCGAGCGTGAGGCTGTTGGTGTCCCCGAGGTGACCAATGCGAAACACCTTGCCGGCCACTTCGTTCAATCCCGAACCCAGCGACACGTCGTATCGCGCGAACGCAAGTTCGATCACGCGACGCGCGTCATGCCCGTCGGGCACCAGTACCGCCGTCAGCGAGTTCGATGCAATCTCCGGACGCTTCGCACACTGACGCAGTCCCCACGCGTGCACGGCAGCACGCACCCCGTTCGCCAGGAACCGGTGACGCTCCGCGACGGCATCCATGCCTTCATCGAGCAGCATCGTCAGTGCTTCGTCGAGACCGAACAGCAGCGACAACGCGGGCGTACTCGGAAAGAACCCCTGAGCGTTGTTCGCGCGCATCGGGCGGAGATCGAAGTACGCGCGCGGTGTCGTGCACGCATCGACACGCGCCAGCGCCTTCTCGCTCATGTAGAGAATGCCGAGTCCCGCCGGCAGCATGAAGCCCTTTTGCGTGCCGGTGATCGCACAGTCCACTCCCCACGCGTCGAACTGGAAGTCGAGACTGGCAATCGAACTCACGCCGTCCACGAGCAGGAGCGCGGGATGCTTCGCGCGATCGATCGCCGCGCGGACCGCCGCCACATCAGTCGTGACACCCGTGGCCGTTTCGTTGTGCACCAGCAACACGCCCTGAATCTCGTGCGCGGTATCGGCCGCCAGCGCCGCCTCGATATGCGCCGGATCAGCGACATCGCCCCACGGCTCTTCGATCACGTCCACCTGATAACCCAACGCGCGCGCCGTCTGGATGAACAGGTGCGAGAACTGTCCGAACCGCACCGCCAGCAGTCTCCCGCCGGGATTCACCGTGTTCACGAGTGCCGCTTCCCACATCGCGGTGCCCGTGGCGGGGAAGACGAACGACTCGCCCTTCGTCTGATGCACGACCTTCGGCAATCGTGACAGGATCGATCGCGTCAGCGCCGGAAAGGCCGCCGACCGATGATCTTCCATCGCGCGGTTCATGGCGCGCAGCAGGCGATCGGGAACCGGTGTGGGTCCCGGGATCTGAAGAAAGTGGCGTCCGGCCATCGATTACGTCGGTGAGGGGAGCGTGGTCTCGACGGCCTGGGCGTCCGGCTCGTCGTCGGAAACATCATCGGGTTCATCGTCAGCCACGTCGGCGTCCGCGCCGGCGTCCGTATCGTCGTCCGGCTCATTCGACTGATCGGGATCGAGCACACGCAGCAACCGTCGGCACAGCCGCGCCAGGCGCGCCCGCTGTTCGCCACTCAGCTCGCGCATGATCGCCACGATCGCATCACTGCGCGCCGGAGCGGTGCTCACCAGCACCTCACGCCCGTCGTCGGTGAGAAAGACCGAAATGAAACGCCGGTCGGTAGCGTGCCGCTCACGACGCGCCCAGCCGCGGGCTTCGAGCGCGTCGATGATCGCGGTCATCTGCGCCTTGCTGCGTCCCAGCGCTTCGGCCAGCTCCTGCTGATGCACGGGCCCACGCGACTGCAGCGTTTCCAGCACGCCGAACTGCGACGCCGACAGCCCGAATGGATGCACCGCCTGCTCGACCTGTGCGGCCGCCATCGAGGCGGCGCGCTGCAGCGTCGAATAGGCATCGAGCGCGCGGCGGCGTTTCTTCTCTCCTTTACTCATGCGGGCGTCGGTGGTCGGAGGACGGGGAGGGCGTTGGAGCGGAAACGCGCACTAGTTGCGGGTCACACCCGCGTGCCGCATCGCCATGCGCTCAGCGAGCACAGTCGCGATCGCCATGATCGTCTCCTGCGGGTTCACACCGAGGGACGTGGGAAGCAGCGACCCATCTGCAATGTACAGCCCGCGCACGCCATGCCGCTCACCTTCCGGCGTCGCCCCCGACGTCGCGGGATCGGTCCCCATGCGACAGGTACCGTTCACATGGGCCGAGAAGAGCCCGATACGATTCGGACCGACTGGCCCCTCTTCCAACCGGCCGACATCGGCCGCCGAACGCACCACGATCGGCTTGGAGTGCATGGTGCCCACCTCACGAGCACCGGCCGCAAAATGCAGCTGGGCCGTCGCCGACAGGGACGCGCGCACGCGACGCTGGTCTTCCGGCGTGAGCGCATACTCGATCGACGTCTCGCCGCGACGGTTGACTCGCACGCGTCCACTCGATCGCGTCCGCTCGGCCCCGTCGCGGGTGAGGCCGATCAGGACGCCGAGGTGATTGAACGACGACATCAACGCGCGGTGCGATTGCCCGAACCCGGGCATCGCCGCCGCCGTGAAGGACGGGTGCATCGGCGGCGTTTCGATCCAGAAGCCGAAGTCCGTGCCGCGCCAACGCAAATGCTCGTCGCACATGGTGCTGAGCGGAATGCCGGTGCTGGTCACGATCTCACGGTCATAGCGCCCCCACACCGCCGTCGTGGGATGCAGACGCAACCACTGTCCGACCCCGCCACCACCCAGTCCCGAGCGCTGCAGGAGCGCCGGTGTCCCGATGGCCCCACCAGCCACGACCACGATCGGGGCATCGACGGTGAGCGTACGCGCCGGACGCCCGGAATAGGGGTCGCGCACCGTCGCATGCACGCGCTTGAGCGGCGGCGTACCCGCCCCGGTGTCCCGCTCGCGCAGCTCAATGCGATCGACGCGCGTATCGGCGTGCAGCGTCGCCCCGGCGGTGAGCGCGCGCGGCACAAACGTCACCAGCGTGGATTGCTTGGCATCGTGTCGACAGCCCACACCGCAGAAGCCACAACGGACGCAGTTGGTGGCATTGATCTGCGCGGTCGACACCTTCCATCCCAAGGACCGGGCGCCGTCCAGCAGAATGCGGTTGTTGGCCGAATGGGCGTCTTCCGGGACCGCGCTGGCGTGCACCTCGCGCTCCACGCGCTCGAACACCGCGCCCATCTCGCGCGGCGTCATGCCATACACGCCCGACTCCACCGCCCATTGATCGAGCACGAAGTCCGGCGTGCGCAGCATGATCATCCAGTTCACGGTGGTCGATCCGCCTACCGTGTTGCCCTGCACCAGCGCCACCGACGCGTCATCAGTGGTCCGCAGCGCGCCGTCGGCATACAGCTGCTCGGTGAGCTCGGCCTCCCGTTCGTCAAAATCGGCGCGCGTGCGGTAGGCACCCGACTCCAGCACGACCACGTCAAAGCCGGCTTCGGCCAATCGGGCGGCAGTCACGGCACCGCCGGCGCCGGTGCCGATCACCACCACGTCGGCGGTGCGGTGCACGTCGGTACGCACGGCGACGGCGGGAATCACCCCGCGCGGGAGTGGGGCCGGTGCGATGTGCATGGGCAACTCCACGTGCCCGCGCGCCACCGGCTCGTCGGCGCGCGTGACGCCAGGCAGCGGGCCTTCCCACGACACCCGCGGTGAACGCAGATACATCGGCCCGGCATAACCGATCGCTTCGCTGACTTCCGGACGCGCGTAATGCACCGCCAAAAGCAGTCGACGGACGGAATGCGATGCCGAACGCAGCGGGGCGAGCGCCGAATCGAGCCAGCGCTCGAAACAGCGTGTCTGGTCGGCGTCGGACAGCGCGGCAAAGCGCGTCGGTTTACCGATCGCCAAAAGCGCCGACGTGCGCGCCGCGAGCACATCGAGCGCCAGCCCGAGCTGGGCACGACGATGCGCGGGGAGCAGCTCCAGGCGCGCATCACACCGGGCGACGAACTCGTCGGCAGACTCGGAGCTGGGCGGTGCCCCGCGGAGAACGCACGGGGCAAGCGCCGACAGTGACGCACGTTGTGCGCGTGACAAGTGCGGCAGCACCACGCGGGGCGGCGTACGGATTTCTGAGCTGGCGACGGTCGCGACGGTCATGCGATTCAAGCGGGCGGGCGGGAGGCTCGCAGTCCGGCTGCACTGCCGATGTGGTGCACAGGCACCGCGACATCATTCACTCCCGCACGCTACCGCGCATCGCACCTTCACGCCAGCAGAATTCTTCCGAATGCGTGCTACGGCTGAGCGTCTGCCCTTACGAGCGCATCGCGAACAGCTGGCGCGTTTCGTCGTGCATCAACACCCAGATCGAGTAGCCGCCGAAGAGCGTGCCCCACGGCCAGCGGAACAGGCGCATCGCGGAGACGAACAGGATGACGTAGCGCGCCCACTGCTGGTGATTGAGCAGCGCAAAGCCCGCGATCAATCCAAAGACACTGATGGCGCCGATCACGATAGCGATCATCGCGCTGGTGACCGTGCCGACGATCAGGACGATGGGATTGAGCGTGGCCAGCGAACCGAAAATGCCGCCCAGCAACACGCCCGCCGCCGCCAGCACACCGATCGCGCTGTAGAGCAGGTTGACGACGCCGACGATTTTGATGTGGGTGCGCACAGGACAGCTCCGAAGAAGTGGGTACGCCTCTCCGTACGACGTCGTGCCGGTCCAGGATTCAACGATCGCGGGCGCGGGCGCGCCAGGCTGCCGAGACCATACGTCGGGCGCCACCGCCGGCGATGCTGACCATCGCGACACCACCCAGGATTACCGTCATGGCGGCGACCGCGCGCGCGGGAAGCCGCTCCCCAGCCATCACGACGCCCAGCATCACGGCAACCGCCGGATTCACGTAGGCGTATGTCCCCACCGCCGCCGGACTCGCCGCTTTCAGCAACCACATATAGGTGCTGAAGCCGATCAGTGAGCCGAACACGATCAGGTAGAGCAGCGAGGCCGCCGACCGCGCGCTGACGTGGACCGCTGCGGTCCACTCGCCAAGCGCGAGCGAGAGAACCAGGAGCAGTGAACCACCGACAAGCATCTGCATGGCAATTGCCAGCGCGGGGGCGGGGGCCTGACGGGCGGTGCGCGAGTAGAGCGAGCCGATAGTCCATGAGAGGGAGCCGAGGGCCAAGACGACGGCGCCGACGGGGTCCACGGTGGCCGTGGCAGCGCCAGTGGGCATGACCAGCAAGGCGACACCGGCGAGGCCGATGAGGACCCCGACGAGTTTGAGGAGGTCGGGGCGCTTGCCTTGCCAGAGTTCGCAGAGCACGAGCCAGAGAGGCACCGTGGCCACGAGGACGGAGGTCAGTCCCGACGAAACGCGCTGGCTGGCCCAGGAGACAGCGCCGTTGCCCACGAAGAGCAATAGTACGCCGACAACGGCCGACGCTTTCCAATGGCTTACCGATGGCTTTTCCGCGCCACGAAAGCGAGACCATGCGTACAGCAAAGAGCCAGCAATGAGAAACCTGACCGCGCCCATCGCAAACGGCGGGATGGTCTCCACGCCCCAGTGGATCGCCAGATACGTCGATCCCCAGACGATGTAGATCACCAGAAATCCGGTGACCAACTGCCATTTCGTGGCCGCGATCGCGGCGCCCTCATCGGCGGGGGGCGTCGAGGTGTCCGTCGAGGTAGCCGCCGAGGAGTCGGCGGCGGCCTCGACATTGATGCTGGAAAGCGGACGGTTGGTGGCGGTCATCGCATCAGGTCGGACGGCGCAGGGCGCGCAGGGCCGCATCGCCCGCTGCCGCCCCGCCAACGAGGAGATAGAGATAAAACGTGTAGAAACGCCACCAGAGCAGCGATGCGGCAAAGATACCTGCCGGGATCGCCGAACTGAGCGTGGCCGCGAAGGCGCCTTCGATAAAGCCGCCGCCACCCGGCGCCGGTACTACCACCCCGCCATAAAAGAGCGCCAACGGCCACAACACGAGGGGCGCCAGCGCGTCCATCGTGAGTGGGAACGACGGATCCCCCACAAACACCAGGATCGGCAGCGTGGCCACTTTAAACAGCACGTGCAGGACCGAGCCCGCGAAGGCCAGCAGCATCAGCCCCCGATCGGCGCGACGCAGCGACTGCACCGCTCCCCGCAGCGCTCGCAACGTGCGCTGCACTGCGCGCCACCGTCCGGCATGCAGCCCCGCGCGGCGCGCCCACGCCGGCGGCGGTCCGTTCGCGTTCCGTTTCGAGAGCACCAGTCCGGCAGCGCCGACCCCGAGCACGAAGCTGCTGTAGCCGCCGACCAGACCGATCAGCCCCGCCACAGAGGCCCCGCGCCCCGCGAACAGCACGGCCAGCACGCTACACACCAGCACCAACGACCACATCTCGAGAAACAGTTCGAGAAACAGGATCAGCACACGCGCGGCCGCGCCGGTTCCACTTTCGGCCAGCACGAGGAAGCGCGACGGCTCCGCCCCTGACCGTGCCGGCGTAATCGCGGCAGCGAAGTCGCCGGCCAGACAGACCCGCGCGGCGGTCCCGAATCGCAGCGGTATCCCACACGCCCGTGCCGATGCCTGAATCTTGAACGCTCGCGTGACAATCTCCGCCGTCACGGTGGCCAGCGCTGCCACGTGCACCGGCCAGGCTAACCACGGCATGCCGCCCGCCGGCCAATGCGAGGCCACCACCCATGCCAACACCCCCAGCATGGCGGCGAACGACAAGGCCGTGAACAGCCATCGGGCAGCAGACATCGCGGAAAGATAGTTCACGCCGTATCGTAGACCCACGGCGCGACCCACCCACGGCGCGCTCGGTTTTCCGCTCACCAGCACCACGCGAGGTTCGCATGTCCGAAACCGTCTCCCGTCGTCAATGGTTGATCAAGACCGGTCTCGGTGTCGGGGCCAGCGTCGCGCTCCCGGGACTGCTACCCGCGCTCGAAGCCTCTCGCGCACTCGGCGGCGCGTCGTACGGCGAGGTGCTCAAACAGCTTGAACGCGATATCACGACTCAGCGTCGCGCCACCGGTCCGATTCGCCTCTGTTACAACGAGAATCCGTTCGGCATGTCGCCCAAGGCCAAAGACGCCATCATGAACGCGTGGGGCGAGCATCCGCATTACGACCCGCCAGCGATGAAGGAGCTGACGGACACGTATGCGAAACACGTGGGGGTGAAACCCGAGCAGGTACTGGTCACGCAGGGGTCCAGCGAAGTGCTGTCACTGGCCGCGCTGGCCACGGGGATGCAAGGCGGGGAGATGGTGCTGCCGTGGCCCACGTTCGAGCAGCTGCCGGAGTACGCCACGTCGATGGGGGTGACGGTGCACAAGGTGCCACTCAACGCCGACCTGCATCACGACTTCGCCGCCATGAACGCGAAGATCGGCGCCAACACGAAGCTGGTGTTCGTGTGCAACCCGAATAATCCCACGGCGGTGCTCGACAATCAGGCCGCCATGCGCGACTTCGTGATCAGCACGGCGAAGCAATGCCTCGTGGTGGTCGACGAAGCGTATCACGACTTCGTGGACGATCCGAGCTACCGGTCGATGACCGATCTGGTGACCGCTGGCCACAACATCATCGTATCACGCACGGCCTCCAAGATTCACGCCCTCGCCGGTCTCCGCATCGGCTTCGCGATCGCGCATCCGGACGTCATCAAGAAGATGGCCCAGTTCGCCACCGGCAACGCGAACACCTTCGGTATGCGCGCGGCGTTGGCGTCGGTGCAAGACACCGAGTATCAAGAGTTCGTGAAAGCCAAGAACCGCGAAAGCCGCGCCCTGCTCACCGCCGCGCTCACCAAAGCCGGCCGACGCGTCGCGCCATCACAAACGAATTTCGTCTTCTTTCACGCCGGTCGCCCGGTCGAGCAGCTGCAGAAGCACTTCCTCGCCAGTGGTTTCCGGGTGGGACGCGCATTTCAGCCGTACGGCGATTGGTGCCGCATCAGCATCGGCACGCCGGACGAAATGCAGCAGTTTGTGAAGCTGATTCCGGGGGCGTTGGCGTAACCGCGACGACGGGTGGTTGTGGGCTGTTGGCTTGAGGTAGTGGGTAGTGGGTTCTGGGTTCTGGGTGCCAGCACTTGTCTGATCGCTCGCGTCTGAGGTCTCTCGTAACCCAGAACACACCACCTACAACCCAGCACCCCAAGCCAACAGCCCACCACCGCAGTACCGCAGGCCCTTACGTGCCTCTCGGTTTCGCTCTCCGCGTCGCCACCGCGGTGAGCGGATCCTCTGGCCACGGATGCCGTGGATACCGCCCGCGCAGCTCCTTCCGTACCTCGAAGTACGAGCTGCGCCAAAACCCGGCGAGGTCGCGTGTGACTTGTACCGGCCGCTGCGCTGGCGAGAGGAGCTGCAAGGTGAGCAACACACGACCATCCATCACCATTGGCGTGTTGGTCCAGCCGAACACCTCCTGCAGCTTCACGGCCAGCACCGGCGCCATCGCGTCGCTGTAATCCAGCGCGATCCGCGACCCACTCGGCACCTCGATATGCGTAGGCGCCAGGCGTTCCAGCGCCGACCGCTGCGCCCACGGCATCAGCGACTGCAGCGCCTCGTGCCAGTCGATCGACGACAGCTGCGCCCACGTACGCACCCCGGCCACATATGGCCCTGCCCACTCCTCGAGTGACCCCGACAACGAAGGGACCGACACGTCCGGCCAGCTCTCGTCGTGCGCGCGCACGAACGCCATCCGCTCGCGCAACCGCGTGGCAGCCTGGGAGAATGGCAGCGCCTCGATACCGCTGCGGTGCAGCTGTGCGCGGATGGCGTCCAATACTGTCTGCAGCACCACTGAAGCATCAGCGTCGGACCATACGACGTCGTCGATGACGATCGCACCGAGCATCGTACGCTTGCGCGCACGTACGGTCTTGGTGCGTTCATCCCACTCCACCAGCTGTACGCGCACGAACTGCTCGCCGAAATCCTCACGCAATTCGTCTAATGTGATTGGCGCGGCGCGCACGATCCGCGCTTCAGGCGACGTGCCTTCGAGGTCGGCGATCGCCAGATACGGCGCGTCGTGCAGGGCATCATGCTTCGCCAGCACCGCACCGCTCCCGTTGCGCAATAAGTAGCGCGGCTCAGCACCACTCCGCCGCTGCGCGACGCGATCAGGATACGCCAACGCCAAGAGCGAACCCGTATCGGCATCGTCCCACGACGTGGGCGCAGGGGCCGCACGCTGACCACCGCTCGCGGTGCGACGCGCGAGGTCGTCGGCCGTCTGTCGCACACGACGCACGCCATCGCGATCGACGGCCACGCCCACCGCGCCCAACACCCCGTCGCGGCGCAACAACTCCGTGCGCAAACGCATGTCCGATTGCGGTGGCAGGCCATCGTAGCGCACGATGTCACGCTCTTCCAGCAATGCCGCGATCGCCGCCCCGAGTGGTAAGGCATCGCGTGCGGCCGCCGTGAGTGCCAAATGCGCCAATCGCGGCTGCAACGGCAGCGCCGCCATCCGACGCCCGTGCGACGTGATGCGACCAGCCTCATCGAGCGCGCCAAGCTGCGCCAAGAGCGAGCGCGCCTGCGCGAACGGACCCGCCCGCGGCACATCCAGCCACCGAAGCGTGGTTGGATCGCTGATCCCGGCGTCGGCGAGTTCGAGCGCCAGTGATGATAGGTCGGCGTCCACAATCTCCGGACGCGTGCTGGGCAGCAGTGCGTGATCTTCATGCTGATCCCACAACCGATAACTCACACCTGGAGCGGTACGACCGGCGCGGCCGCGACGCTGATCGGCCGACGCGCGACTCACCCGCACCGTGTGCAGGCGTGTCAGTCCCGCCGATGCATCGTAGCGCGGCACGCGCGACCATCCGCCATCCACCACCACGCGCACACCGACCACGGTGAGACTCGTTTCGGCCACGCTTGTGCTCAACACCACCTTCCGCATGCCCGCTGGCGCCGGCGCCAGCGCGGCATCCTGATCGGCTAGTGACATGCTCCCGTGCAACAGGTGCACACGCACACCGGTCATCGCGTCGCCGGTGAGACGCTCCGCGACGCGACGCTGTTCGCCGGCACCCGGCAAGAACACCAGTACATCACCGGCCGCCGCCTCGAGCGCTTCACGAATCACGCGTGCCGTGGTGGCTTCCACGCGCTCGTCGCGACGTGGTGCGCGATAGTGCGTCTCGATGGGAAACATCCGCCCCTCGCTGCGCAGCACCGGCGCCGGCCCGCCCTCGTCAGCCAACAGCGCCGATACCGCTACGCCATCGAGCGTGGCGGACATCACGAGCACACGCAGCTCCTCGCGCAAATGCCGCTGCGTTTCGAGTACCAGTGCCAACCCCAGATCGGCGTGCAGCGACCGCTCGTGAAACTCGTCGAAGATCACGAGGCCAATATCCTCGAGTGCCGCATCGCTGCTCAGCATGCGAGCCAGCACGCCCTCGGTCACGACTTCAATCCGCGTGCGCTTCGAGATACGTGTCTCCCCGCGCACGCGATATCCCACCGTTTGCCCCACGTCTTCGCCGAGGATATGTGCCATGTAGGACGCGGCCGCGCGCGCCGCGAGCCGCCGTGGCTCCAGCATCACCAGCTTCGCGCCGGCCAGCCATGGCTCGTGCACCAGCGCGAGCGGCACGCGTGTGGTCTTACCGGCACCCGGCGGCGCTTCGAGCACCGCGACGGTGCGCGTCGTGAGTACCGCGCGCAACGACGGGATGATCTCGTCGATCGGGAGAGTGGTAGTGTCTCGCACGGCGGCTGGCTATCGGCGACGCGTTATCGACGACACACTATCGGCGACGACGCGCCGGCGGATCGAGCTGCTGCACGAGCCACTGCTGCGCGCGCTCGATCACATCATCGAAGCCGCTGCGCACGCCGCGTACCGTCAGACGCACCTCCACGTTCGGCGTGATGCCCACTCGCTGCAGCTGACCGTCATCCGATCGACGCAACTCCACGATGGGGAGCGCAACGTGCAGCAAACCGGGCAACTCGACGTTCATGAGTTCACCGGGAGCACCCGCGCTGGAGGAGCCAACGAACGTCACACGCGCCACCGCCGCAAGCGCCATCGCCAAACGCTCCATCTCGCCTTCGGTTCGTTCATCGATCAACGCCACGATCCGTCCGGCGTAGTGGCCAGCCGTGTCCCCGCGACTCACTCTCGAGCGGATCTCGCGCGTCTGCGCACACAATTGTCGCGCCTCGAGCAAGGAAGGGGCGACGCAGGGCTCGCGTTCGTAGCGCCGCACTTCACGCGCCGTAACTGCCTCGGGAACGCTGCGTACCGCGGCCATGATGGCGTCTGCGTGACTCGTACCGAGCGCACCACGCAGATCCAGCATCCAAGCGCGAGCGCCACGCGACCGCGCGAGGATCGCCGCAATCGAATCATGCGGCAGGCGCTCCACATCGACGTACACGATGTCGCCCGGCAGCGTGCGCACCGCGCTCAGGCTCGGCCGTTCCGCCAGAGTCAACGGTGCCAGGTACGCCGCGCTGCGCGGAATGTTCAGCTGCCGCTCGCGATTGGTCAGGTCGCGCAGGCGAAACAGCGCACCGCCGCTCGGGCCGCGTACCAGCTGCGACATCAGCACGCGCAGGCGCGACCACGTGTTCGGGGCGGACACCGCCGTACGATGGTCGATAATCCACGCCGACATCGGGAAACCATCGGCGGCGGTAACTTCCATGCCCGTCTCGATGCCCAGCGCTTTCGTGACCGAATCGCGCACGACGTCAGTGATGATGGCACGGTCCTCGATCCACCGCACGCGAAACGGCACCGAGGCCATGCCACGCACGGAATCAGCCGATGATCCGCGTAGATTCGACGGTGTTTCGTCGAGTGCCGACACCATTGGCATCAACGCCGCGGCGTACTCGGTGGCGACACGCGCCGCCTCGAGCTTCGGGATAGTGCGCTCGAGCAACGCGTCCATATCTTCATCGTATAAGTCGCGATGCACGTGACGCACACGAATGGCGCTCCACAGTTGTGCCGCGGCCAATAGCCGTGCCCCCATGAATGGATACGGATCGCGGCCGTAGTAACCGGGCAACACCGCCGGCAGTCGCCGTACGGGAACGCGGGAGGCGTGCACCACGCGATTCGTACGCAAGAGCGACAGCGCCGCGCGCAACACCGGTGCGCTGTCCTGCGGCTGTGCCGCACGCGGGAGCACGGTGTCCGCCATCAGCCCGATACTGCCGTCGGCATGCACCAGCTCACCCGTGCGAATGCGTACCTTAACGCGATCCGCGATCGGCAGCACCACGCTCGACACCAAGGGAGTGTCGTCCACGCCCTCTTCGGCAAGCAACGTGGCGCGTCCACTGGCCACCAAGGACAGCAGGGCGCGCGGCAGCACCGTGGCGCGATTCGCGAGCACCATCACGCGCCGTGGTGACGACGCATCGGCGAACACCGCGCGTCCGGAGCGCATCGTCCAGGCGTCATCCGGCTGCCACTGTCCATCGACCGGCCGCGCACCACCAACCCGGCGTGTTCGCTCCGAACTCGCAACCGTGAGCGTGCTGTTCAACTGCGTCGCCAGTCCGGCGTTGCCGGCAAACCGATCGACCACCGCATCGAGGCGGTCGTCATCGAGGCGGTCGACGGACATGTCTTGCGGCGGTCCCGATCCGCGTACATCGAGCACCACGCGGCCGGGCGCCGTGGCCAGCAACCGATGCAGCATGGCGGCGGCGCTGTCTGTGAACAGCGGGCGCTGCGCAGCACCCAACGGTACCCGCACGATCAGCACACTGTCTCGTGTGCGCTCGCTGCCGATCGCATACGCCAAGGCATCGTTCGCCGTCGTGGTCGCGCCCGTGTCACCGGCATCTTCGACCCGCGTCAGCGGGTCCTGCAGCACCGACAGCATACGACGATACGCCGCGGCTAGTTGCGGCGCGTCGTTCGCCGAACGCACGATGGTCGCCGCGCGGATGAACGCCGAATCCCATGGTGCGCCGCGTTCGATCACGGCGGGGTGGTACAGGGAGACCAGATGCCACACCTGCATCAGTTGATGCAGCCGGGCCACGCCCGCCGAATCAGACGGGGTGGGGTCCGGCTCCGGGAACTGCGTATCCACCACCGCTGGTACCGCCGGAGCTGGCGCCACCACCGCCGGACTTGGGACCGTGGCCGCACTACGCGCTGGTCGGGTCGCCGTAGGCGCGGCTTTGGGCGCGACCGGCTTCGCGACCGGCTTCGCGACCGGCTTCGCGACCGGCTTCGCGACCGGCTTCGCGACCGGCTTCGCCGGCGGCGAGTCCGCGACCGGAGCCGGCGTACCCACACCCGAGTCCGGCGTCACCTTGAAGAAGCTGCTA
>JBBQAK010000100.1:0-10536 GCA_038316215.1 Gemmatimonadales bacterium
TTCTACACGTGCGCCGAACTGCGCCTCGCGCAGGAATCGCGCGACAGCGGTTTTGTCGTGCTGCAGCTTTTCGCGCAGCACCTTGAGGGCGACTGTACCGTGCGTGGCATGATCAGCTCGAAACACGGTAGACGTACCGCCTTCGCCGACTTTTCCTCGCACTGTATAGCCGGCCAGCGTCGTTCCGACTAGCGTCTCTATGGCCACTCGGCGAACGTAACGCCGACCTGCAGTACCAGCAAGAAGATTCCGGACATAATGTGCAATCCGTGACCAGTTCGTATGATCGGCACGGCTTTAGCGGGTGATCAGCAACCACGGTGGGCACCCGGTGCCTGCATGGACGGTACTATGCGTTTCGTGAATCCTCGCGCCAACCCACGCGCCTTGCCTCGTCGGGTTCGCTCCGTGGCGACCGCCATGACCACGGCGAGCGCCATAACCACGTTGGCCATCCTGGCGGCGTGCTCGGGCAATCGGCCTGCCGTCGGTCTGGGCTCAGCCGCCGCCCCGCCGGGTCCCGGTGGAGCGCCGCCCGCCGGCGTCGTCCCCGGCTCCCCGGCCGACATGCAGCGGTTGTATCGCAGCATGGGGCTCATCGCGGGCACCGGTTCGATCCCGTTCGTGGCATCGGTCTCGTTCCTGCGGTCTCCCACACCCGATAGTACGCTCACACTGCTCGCACTGAGTCTGCCGTCGCGTGTGCTCGGCTTCACGCGGCAGGGCGAACGCTACGTGGCGAGCTACGTGGCGCGTCTGGAGGTGCGGCAGGGAGCACGGGTGGTGCAACTGATCGAGGCCACCGAGAAGGTGCTGGTGCCGACGTTCCGCGAAACCTCGCGTACTGATGAAAGCATCATCTGGCAGCAATTCCTGAAGCTGGCGCCAGGCCGTTACACGGTCGCTCTCAGCATCAAGGACGAATCGAGCATTCGCAACGCCACGGAAGAAGTGCAACTCGAGGTACCGCGTCTCTCGCCCGACATGCTTGGCTCACCCCTTCCGGTGTACGAAGCGATTCCGCGGGCGACGGCTGATTCACTCCCGCGCATTCTGGCCCGTCCGCGCGCGACGATCGTGTTTGGACAGGATTCGGTGCTTCCGCTGTACCTCGATGCGGTGGGGGTGACGGCGCCGACCAGCGTGCATGTGCGCATCGTCGGTGAAGGCGACACCCGCTTGTTCGACGCTGATCTCGAATTGCCATCCCGCGGCGAGGGGCACAGCACGACCTACGGCGTGCCGGTCGCCAAGATGGGCATCGGTATCAACACGCTCCTTGTGAGCGTTCCAGGACGCCCGGATACCGCGCGCGCCCGCGTGCTCGTGAGTCTCGGCGATGATCTGCCGATTGCGTCGTTCGATGAGATGTTCACATACCTGCGTTACTTCACCACGTCGGATCGGCTCAAGGCGCTGCGCGATGCCACGCCGGCACAGCGCCCCGAGGCATGGGCGGCGTTTCTCAAAGCCACCGATCCAATTCCCGGCACCCCGGAACATGAAGGGCTGCGCGACTATTTCGGGCGCATTCGTCTGGCCAATGTTCGTTTCCGGGACGACGCGCCGGTGGGCTGGCAGAGCGATCGCGGCACGGCCTTCGTCGCCCTCGGTGATCCCGACAACATTGTCGACACTGGCATGAGCGATCCGAATGCACGGGTGCGTCAGCAGATCTGGGAGTATCGCGAAATGCGGGTGCAGATCGTGTTCATCGATCAGACCGGTTTCGGACGGTGGCGCCTGTCGACGCAGGCGCGCGCAGAACTCGAAACCGCGATCCGTCGGCGCATGGTGTCGCGGCAGTGAGCGAGGTGCAACGTCCCACCGCACCGCGCCTCTTCCTGATTGACGGCTACGCCCTGATCTACCGCGCGTTCTTCGGGCTGATGACGCGTCCGCTGACCACGAGCCATGGTGAAAACACGTCGGCCGCTTGGGGGATTGCCACCTTCCTCAAGCGGTTGCTGCTCACGCATCAGCCGGAGCTGCTGGGCTGGGTGCACGATTCGGGCGCGACGTTCCGTGACGATCTGTACCCCGACTACAAGGCCACGCGCGAGAAGCTGACCGACGAGCTGCAGGCCGACTTCGATCGCGGCCTCGAACGCATCAACCAGCTGCTCGCCGCCTACAGCATTCCTGTGCTCGCCGTGCCTGGATTCGAAGCCGACGACGTGATCGGCACGCTTGCGCGCAAGGGCGTCGAGGCCGGTTACAACGTCGTGATCGTATCCGGCGACAAGGACTTCCAGCAGCTCGTGCGCCCCGGCGTGTGGTTGCTCAATCCCGGTCGCGGTGGTCCGGCGAGTGTGGAAGAGCAGTGGGTCGGCGTCGAGAACGCCAGCGATCGGCTGGGTGTGCCACCCGAGCGCGTCATCGACTACCTCGCGCTGGTGGGTGATTCGTCGGACAATGTGCCGGGCGTGAAGGGCATCGGCGAGAAGGGTGCGCAGGAGCTGATTGCGCAGTTCGGTGCGCTCGAGGAGATCCTTGCACACGTACACGAGATCACCAAGAAACGGCCGCGTGAGGCGTTGCTGGCGCAGGAAGCGGAAGCGCGCCTGTCGAAGCAACTGGTCACGATTCACCTGGACGTGCCGATCGCGCTCGATCCGTCCACCTTGCAAATCAGTACGCCCGATACGCAGGCGCTACGTCATCTCTATCTCGAGCTGGAATTCACGTCGCTGTTGAAAGACCTCGGCGGTGGCGCGCCGACGGAGACGGCGTTGGTGGTGTCGTCCAACGAGTCCGTCGCGTTGCCGTCGCACGTGAGTCGTCCGGCGGCGATGCCGATGGTGATGAGTGTGAGCGGCGTGCCGGTGTTAGCCGATGCGCAATACGTGACGGTCGACACGATGCCGGCGCTCGAGTTGTTGCTGGCTCGCGTGCGCGAGGTGCCCTTCATCGCCTTCGATACGGAAACGGTGCCCGAGCCGGGCGCGCCAAACACGATCGACGCGATGCGTGCGACGCTGGTGGGCCTCTCGATCGCCGTCGCGCCGGGCGAAGCATACTATCTGCCGTTCGCGCATCGCCATGAAGATGGCGGCGGTAATCTCGCGCTGTTGTCGGGTGACGCGGGCATCGCCGGCCGACGGTTGAACGCTGGCGTTGAGCCACCAGTGAACTTGCCGCGGTTCTCTAGTGACGCGATGGCGCCGTTCCGCGCGATGCTCGAAGATGCGACCGTGAAGAAGCTCGCGCAGAATGCGAAGTATGATGTCCTCGTGCTGCGTGGCGCTGGTGTGCGGCTGGCCGGCCTGGAATTCGACACCATGCTGGCCAGCTACGTGCTCGATCCGGGGCGACGTTCGCACGGACTCGACCTCCTCGCGCTCGAATTTCTCGGTCATACGATGACGGCGTACGAGCAGCTGTGCGGAAAGGGTCGCAATCAGTTGCCGTTCGATGTGGTACCGGTAGATGCCGCACGCGACTACTCGTGCGAAGACGTCGACATCACGATGCGATTGCGCGCGCAGCTCGAACCGATGCTCAGCAGCCACGGCATGTCGGACCTGTTCCGCAACGTGGAGGTGCCGCTGGTCGAAGTGCTGGCCGACATGGAGTGGGACGGCATCGCGATCGACCTGCAGTGGTTTGCTTCGCTCAAGACGCGATTCAAGAGTGAACGGGAGCGCGTCGAGCTGCTGATTTACGCGGAGGCTGGTCAGGAGTTCAACATCAACTCCAATCCGCAGCTGCGCGTGATCCTCTTTGACAAGCTTGGCCTACCGGTCAAGAAGAAGACCGCCACCGGGCCGAGCACAGATGCGAGCGTGTTGCAGGAGTTGGCAGAAGAGGGCCATACGCTGCCGACGTTACTGATGGAGTATCGCGAGATCTTCAAGCTGGAAGGCACGTACATCGATGCGTTGCCGAAGCTGGTGCATCCGCGCGATCACCGGTTGCATACGTCGTTCAATCAAACGGTCGCCGCGACGGGTCGGTTGTCGTCCACCGATCCGAACCTGCAGAATATTCCGAACCGGCGCGAACTCGGGCGCGAGATCCGGCGCGGCTTCGTGCCGCGGGAAGGATGGCGCTTACTGAGCGCCGACTATTCCCAAATCGAGCTGCGGCTGCTGGCGCATTTGTCGGGCGATCCGGCCTTTGTGTCGGCGTTCAAGGCGGGTGGGGACATTCACCGGCAGACGGCGGCGATCATTTTCGGTGTGGCGCTGGGTGATGTGACCGGCGAGATGCGGGCACGGGCGAAGACGATCAATTTTGCCACGATCTACGGGCAGGGTGCGCACGCGCTGTCGCGTCAGCTCAAGATTCCGAATGCCGAGGCCAAGGCATTCATCGACACGTATTTCGAACGGTTCGCGGGCGTGAAGGCGTTTCTCGATCGGTGTGTGGTCGAGGCCAAGGCGAAGGGCTACGCGGAGACGCTGTTCCATCGTCGTCGCTATATCCCCGAGCTCAGGGAGCGGAACCACAACATGCGCGCCTTTGGCGAGCGGGTGGCGGCTAACGCGCCAATTCAGGGGTCGGCGGCCGATTTGATCAAGATCGCCATGATCCGCGTGCACCGGTCGCTGGCGGCAGAGGGGCTCTCCTCGCGGATGCTGCTGCAGGTGCATGACGAACTGATCTTCGAGTTACCGCCCGATGAGCAGGCGGCGCTGTCGGCGCTCGTGAAGCGGGAGATGGAGTCGGCGGCCGTGCTCGACGTGCCGTTACTGGTCGAGATGGGTGTTGGCGACGACTGGGTGGCGGCGAAGTCGTAGCCGCCAAGTCGTGACGGCGAGGGGACTTGCCTCGTTTCACGAAGTGGTCGGTGTTGCACTTTGCATGAACTCGTGGGCGCTGCGAGACTCTCTGCCGCCGCTGTCGGTTGGTCGTTTTGCTCTAAACCGTTGTTTTGCAATGGGTTAGAGGCGTGTACGGGGCGCGGCACTTGGGTTGCTAGGGTAGAGGGTATCGCGGGATCTCAAATCCGCCCCCAATGCCTACACCCGGGACAGCGTGGTTCCGGGCCGACTCCGAGGAAGCCACATGCGACCGTCCCGTTCCCGTCAGGGATTCACATTGATCGAGCTGCTGATTGTCGTGGTCATCATTGGCATCCTGGCGGCATTGGCCATACCCAAGTTCCAGAGCACCAAGGGCAAGGCCTACGCCGCGTCGTTGAAGAGCGATCTGAAGAACGTCGCATCGATGCAGGAAGACTATTTTTACTACAATGAGACGTACGCCAGTAACGTGGGCGTACTGAGCTTCAGTAGCACGAACGGCGTGACCATCAATATTACGGAGGCGGACGGTCGCGGTTGGTCGGCCACGTCCACACATCCCGCCGCCTTCCCGCTCACGTGCGCGGTGTATTATGGGCAGGCGGCGCCGGTTGGGGGTGCCACGGCGGAGGGTGTTGTTCACTGCCAATAGTTGTAAGTACTGCGCCTGCAACGGCGCACAACAGCGACAGTTGAGTCTTTTTGGACGTTTTCGAATATTCCATCGCGACGGACCCTGACCCGCAACGGCGCGCTGCCCGCATGCGCGAGGTCATCCTCGCCTCTGGGGCGCGGGAGTTCCGGAAACGTCGAGCGGGGATGATTCACGCGATGGACGGCGGGCTGTGGTTGCACCGGCACGTCTGGCTGGGTCGTCCCATGGTGCATTTCGTGAGTACCGACCGAGCGCGACTGCTCGAATACGGCGAAGCGGTGGGGATTCCTGCGAGCCGTCTGCAATACAAGCCGCTGCGCGATCCACGCACCGACGAGCGCCGCGAGGCGTGGCACTGGGACCTTGGCGGTCCGGTGTATCCGCCGATGGACGAGCGGCTGCTGAGCGACTGAGCCGCTGGGTTTCGTGTGCTGTCCCGAACAGCCGGCACAGGCCCACCACGGAGTACACGGAAAAAACACCGACACGATCAGAAGCGCGCTTACGCTTATCCGTGTTCCTTCTGCGTAATCCGTGGTCTCCCTGTACCGCGGTGGCTGTTCGCGGTGGCGATCAGCCCTCAGCCGCTAGCCGTTCGAGCGCGAAGGCGTCCTGGCGAATGGCGTCGGCTTCCGCGAGGAGTGCTGCCTGAAGCGCCGGATCGCGTCGGAACGCGAAGTAGGCTCGGGCCCGATCACGGGCGCGTCGGGTTCGGTCGCCGTACCGGAGGTCGCTGCTGGCTGACGGTACCAGGGTCAGGAAGAAGGCGAGCGCCCACCACCCGCCGGCCACGAGGGCCACGAGGGCGGTCTGCACGATGTAGGCGGTCAGCACCAGCAGCAGGCCCGCGACCAACGTGCGCATGGCCGGTTCGTCGAGCGCTTGCACGTTCCGCAGGGCCAGTCGGCGGGCGAGTTGGATGGGTACGAAGTGGGTGAGGCGACCCCAGAGCCCGATCGGTGCGGCGATCAGCGCCAGCAGTGCCTCTCGGACCGCGAAGCGGGTGCCCGCTGAAGCCTGGGCGCTGATGGCGATATCGTGCGGATCGATGCCCCGTTCGTCGAGGCCCGTTCGGAACGTACGTACCCGCGTTTCGAATCCATCGAGTCGCACCTGCAACGTCGCGTCGTCGCGTGCGCGCAACGTGCTATGCGCTCGGTCGAGGCGCCTGAGCAGGTCGAGCACGCGTCCCAGGGCCGGGGTGCCTTCCGCGACCGTAGGCGTGGGCTCGAGCAAGGCGCTCAGTGTCCCACCCACCTGCTGCACGCGTTCGGCGTCGTCGGGGGAATCGAAGGTCATCGTCACGGCGGCGAGACGCGCGGCGACCAGCTGTGTCAGGGTGCCGACCGACACGCCGGCATCCACCAAGGGGTCCACGTCAATCGGTTCACCGACCTGCATCAGGACACGCGAGCGCGGCGCTTCCTTGCGTTCGAAGAGCAGGCCAATCGGCACGATGCGGACTCGGCGCACGCCATGCAGCTGATACGCCTGCAGCGTCATGCGGGCCAGCCCCGTACGGAGCGGTGCGAGCTGTGGCAGGTCGTGGCTCTTACCCTCAGGGAAGATCACGATGGCGCCCTGTTCGGCGAGCGCCTGCGCGACGGCCTCGAACGACGCGGCGTTTCTGGCCGCGGCATTCGGTGTGTCCGCCGGGCGTTCGTCGCTGGCCCGGCGCAGCGGCACGACGCCGATGGTGTGCAGAAACGTCGCGACGAGCGGATTGGCGAAGATCGTCGCCTTCGCGGTGAAGCGGACGCGTCGACGCACCGCGTATCCCACGACCAGCGCATCAACCAGTGCGTTGGGATGATTCACCGCGAGAAACACCGGACCGTCCGTCGGCACCCGCTCGATCCCCTCCGTAAGGATCGAGCGATAGTACCAATGCAACGCGACCCCGACGACGGGTTTGAGCAGCTCGTAGAGCATCAACGAGGCATCACGGAAGCATCACGGAAGCATCCGGGTGTCCGCCGCGCGTCGGCCACGCATTACACCCTGCGCAGGTTGACGTCGCTTTCACGCGCGGCGCGTTCGCCTTCTTTCACGTCAACCTTGGCCAAGATGGCGCCGCCGATCACGAAGAACGCGATCACCCACAGAATGGCGCCGCGGCTGCTCCCCGTCTGACCGATCGCGATCGCAAACACCAGCGGACCAAAAATGCCGCCGAACTTTTCGAACACGGAGTAGAAGCCGAAGAACTCACCGCTCTTATGCTTTGGCACCATGCTGGCGAACAGCGAGCGGCTCAGTGCCTGCGTGCCACCCTGTACGAGCCCGACGAGCACGGCGAGGACGTAGAACTCGCGTTCCGTGTGAATCCCGTAGGCGTAGATGCAGATGCCCGTGTAGACCACAAGCCCGAGGAAGATGGACAGCTTCGCACCGATTTTTCCGGCCAGCGTGCCGAAGGCGAAGGCGAACGGGATGCCGACGAATTGGACGAGCAGGATCGCCTTGATCAGCGCGGGCCGTTCGATGCCGATCTCGGTGCCGAACGCCGTGGCCATCTTGATGATGGTCTGAATGCCGTCGTTATAGACCGTGAACGCCAGCATGGCGAGAAAGGCCTGTTTGTAGTGGCGCATTTCGCGCAGCGTTTCGCCCAAGCGGGTGAAGGCGACGACAAACGGGTTGGCCGTGGAGCCTTCGTCGGCCTCTACGGTGCGCGGCGGTTCCGGTACGGTGCGCAGCACGGGAATCGAAAAGAGCAGCCACCATACACCGACCGATACGAAGGCGAGGCGCGCCGGGAGTGTGGCCTGATCGGCGGTGATTCCCTCTCCACTGGGCAGTCCCAACAGTCCCGGATTGCTGATCCAGGCCAAATTGATCGCCAACAGCAGTCCACCACCGATGTAGCCGATGGCGTAGGCCGCGGTCGACACCCGATCGATCTCTTCCTCGGTCGCGATGTGCGGTAGCAGCGCTTCGTAGAACGTCATGCTGCCCGTGGCCCCGGCGATGGACAACACGAACAGAGCGGATGCGAAGAGTAGTTCGCCGCGGTCGATGAAGAACATTCCCGCCGTCGCGACGACGCCAATCAACATGAACGCAAACAGGAAGCGCTTCTTGGCGGCCTTGAAGTCGGCCACGGCCCCGAGAATTGGCGCCAGCAGGGCGATCACGATCGCGGCCACGGTATTGGCGTAGCCCAAAGACTGGGTGGCGGCCTCCGGCGTACGATTCGCGCCGGCCACCTGGATGAAGTAGATCGGGAACACCGCCGTCGTGATCACGGTCTGCATGGATGACACGGCCCAGTCGTACATTGCCCAAGCACGCAACTCGGGTCGATGCAGACCGAGAACGTTCAACAATCCCTTCCGGGATCCCGTGCGGGCATCAGCCATGAGCAGTCTTGGTCAGGAGTCTCGTAATGGGCATCACCATGCGGCAGATTATAGTCCGTGCGCACACACACGCTGTCCAGTACGCGGTATGACGTATCCCGGTCTTTCTATGCGTAGCACCCTCCGCGACACCAGTCGTCTCGTTCGCGTCGTCGCCGGGATGGTGGCGCTGCTCTCGGCCGTCGCCTGCGAGAGCCGACCGTCGGCGTCGAACCCCGACTCCGTGGCGACCACGGGGGGCGGCGGCGGTGCAGACAGCGTGTCTACGACCGTGACCAGCAGCGGAGGGGACTCCGGTGCCGGTCCGTTTGTCGTGCTACCAACGACCGACGGCGGCGTGATGTCGGGCTCCCTGCTGCGCGCGGACGCCACGGAGCTCACGGTTGGTGATACCGCAGGCGTCGGCGCCGCGTCGGCCGACGGGCGAATCGAACTGTTTTCGCGAAGTGGCAAGGTGGGGATGGCGCGGCTGATCGTCGAAGGCGCGCCGCGCGTGGACGACGGGTGCACGGCCTGGCCGGTGGCGCGCCTCGCCGTAGACGCCGGCGAGTCGGTGGCGCCCTGGACCGCCGCTTTCGTGATGGGACATGTCACCGCGATCCCGCTCGACTCGATCGAAGGGCTCGCGCCGCGCGATTCAGCACGATTGGCGAGCGATCTCACACGACTCGCGTCGCGGTTGGACGACGACACCAGCAGCACGTTTCGTGGCCTGCCGTTCGTGGTGTTCCGGGCGTGGCGCACGCGTGGGCTCGACTCCGCGTTCGTCGTCGCCACGCTGGCGCGCCGGGTGAACCAGGAAGACGATCCGAAGGAAGAACGTCTGGTCATGGTCGTCGATGCGATCGGCGACAATGCAAAGCTGTGGACCGTGGCCTGGCACGAACGCGCGGCGGGTCATGAGGAAGAGCTCGTGGTGGCGGAGCCGTTGCTCGCGTTTCGGAACGTCGGTGTGCCCGACGTCCGCTTGTTGTTCGGCCGCGATGATGGCGTGGCGCTGGGCGCCGCCGTGCTATCGCGCGGGAAGACCGGGTGGCGCGTGCTTTGGGAGAGCGCGGTCGCCGGCTGCAACTGATGTGACGACCGACGTTACAACTGACGTGACACGCGAAAAGGCAAGGCGTGGAATTCGGTTCGCCTAATGCATAGAATCCGCGCACATGACCGAAACGATTGCTCCCGCCATCGTCGCGCGTGTCGCGACGGAACTCTCGCTGAATCCGCAACAGGTTCAGCGCACGCTCGCCCTCTTCGCTGAGGGTGCCACCCTACCGTTCGTCGCGCGTTACCGTAAGGAAATGACGGGCGGTCTCGACGAGGTGCAGCTGCGCGATGTGCGCGAGCGCGCCGAATATCTGAACGAACTCGAGGATCGGCGTGCCGCGGTGCTGAAAAGCATTGACGAACAGGGCAAGCTCGACGACACGCTCAAGGCGTCCATTCTCTCGGTGGATACCAAGCAGGCGCTCGAGGATCTCTACCTCCCGTTCAAGCCCAAGCGTCGTACGCGCGCCATGATTGCGCGTGAGCGCGGGCTTGCGCCGTTGGCGGAAGGCCTTTGGAGCGGATCGCTCGATGATGGCGCGGTGCTGGCCGCCGCCGCGGGGCATGTCCTGCCCGAGGTCGAGGGCAAGCCGTCGGAAGTGCCAACCGTCGAGGCTGCACTGCAGGGCGCGCGCGACATTTTGTCGGAACAGGTCGCGGAAGATGCGCTCATCCGTGGTTGGGTGCGCGAGATCACACGTGCGAAGGGTGTCGTCAAGAGCAGCGT
>JBBQAK010000441.1:0-3185 GCA_038316215.1 Gemmatimonadales bacterium
TGGCCTCCGTCACCCTGGGGGCTCGCGCCGCACTGGCACCCGCGTCCCGGCGGCTCGCGCTGGCCCAATACGGCGCCGCCATCGGTCTGGCGTTCCAGATTGCGGACGACGTACTGGACATCACGGCGACAACAGATCAATTGGGAAAGACGGCCGGTCGTGACATCGCGCTGCACAAGAGCACCTATCCGGCCCTGTTGGGAGTGGATGGAGCGATTGAGCGCGCGGTGGCGTTAGTGGAAGAGGGGTGTCGTGCGCTGGCCGACGAAGGGCTGCTCACGCCGACGCTCGATCAGCTCGCTCGATATATCGTTGAACGGCGTTCATAAAAGCAGGCGCCGGTGTACTCGAGTCCGTGTCGCTGTCGTTCTGCATTTCTCCGTACCTGATTGTGTACCTGACCGCTGCGGATGTCTCCCGCAGCGCACCTCCTGAGCCCGACATGTCCATTCTCGAAGGCATCAACTCACCCGCCGATCTCCGTGGCCTGTCGCGCGACGAACTGCGCACGCTGGCGCAGGACATGCGCGAGCGCCTGATCGACGTCTGCTCGCGTACCGGCGGTCACATCGGCGCGGGGCTCGGCGTTGTCGAATTGACGATCGCGTTGCACACCGTCTTCGAAACGCCGAAAGACCAGCTGGTCTGGGACGTCGGGCATCAAGCCTACCCGCACAAGTTGCTCACCGGGCGCAACTCGGAGATGGAGACGCTGCGGCAAGAAGCCGGATTGTCGGGCTTTCTCAAGCGGACCGAAAGCGAGTACGACACGTTCGGCGCCGGGCATGCCGCGACGGCGATTTCCGCCGCGCTCGGTATGGCCGCGGGACGTGACGTGCTTGGTGAACAGTTCAAAGTGGCCGCCATCATCGGCGACGGCTCAATGGGCTCCGGGCTGGCGTACGAAGGGCTCAACAACGCCGGTCATTCGGATCGTGACATCATTGTCGTACTCAACGACAACGAGATGTCGATCGCACCGAACGTCGGTGCCATGCACAAGTATCTCACGAGCATTCAGCGCAATCCGCTCTACAACCGCTTGCGCTCGCGCATCGGCGAAATCGTGGACAACGCGCCCGCGCCGTTCGCCGGTGTGAGCACGCTGGTGCGGAAGTGGGAAGAGAGCGTGAAATCGCTGCTCACGCCGGGCGTCCTGTTCGAAGAGCTCGGCTTCCGCTATTTCGGCCCGATCGACGGACATGACCTCGACGCATTGCTCGAGACATTCACCGCGGTGCGCGCCATGAACACGCCGCGTCTGGTGCATGTGATCACGAAGAAGGGGAAAGGCTTTCCCGCCGGCGATCACGGCGAGAAGTGGCATGCGCTACCGCCTGGGCACGACCCGGCGACGGGCAAGCAGTTGGCCGTCTCGACGTCGAATCCCGCGTACACCGCAGTCTACGGCAAGGGACTGGCCGAACTCGGTGAAGAGCGGAAGGACATTGCGGTTATCACGGCGGCCATGCCGACCGGTACGGGTACGGCACCGTTCGCCAAGGCCTTCCCCGAACGCTTCTTCGATGTGGGTATTGCCGAGGGGCATGGCGTCACGTTCGCGGCGGGCTTGGCCACGCGCGGTGTGCGGCCCATTGTGACGATCTACTCCACGTTCCTCCAGCGCGGATACGACAACATCATTCACGATGCCGCCCTGCAGAAACTGCCCGTTGTGTTCGCGATGGACCGCGCCGGACTCGTTGGCGAGGATGGCGAGACGCACATGGGGCTGTACGACATCGCCTACATGCTCAGCGTTCCCGGCATGACGGTCGCCGCACCGAAGGATGGCACAGAGATGCTCGGCCTGCTGCGCGCCGCCGTGGAACACACCGACGGACCATTCTCGCTCCGCTATCCGCGTGATGCATCGCCCGATATTCCGCCCGCGATGTCGCAGATTGCCGCCACGCCATACGCGACGTGGGAGGTGCTGCGCCATGGCCGCGACGTCGCGATTCTGGCCGTCGGGACGATGGTGAATCAGGCGCTGGCTGCCGCCGAGCTGCTCGCGGCCGACGGTCTCGACGTCACCGTCGTGAACTGCCGCTACATCAAGCCGTACGACGAAGTCACACTGAACGCCATCCTGGCGAGCCACACACACGTGCTCACCGTTGAGGAGGGCACGGTCGTGAACGGATTCGGCGCATTCATCAGTGCGGTGATCCACCGTCAGGCGCCGACCGTCCGCACAGAGGTGCACGGGGTGCCCGATCGCATCATCTATTCGGCGCCGCGCAAGAAGCAACTTTCGTCACTTGGACTCGATCCCGCCGGTATCGCGGATCGCGTGCGTGCGTTGCATGACTCCGAAGCACTAGCCGGTTGATGCGCGTCGGCGTTATCGGCCATAAAGGGTACATCGGCCTTCCGGCCATCCTCGGGACGTTGCTCGACATCGCGCCGGATCTGGGACTGACGCTCCTGTTCGAAACGGATTTGTGGGAGATCGCGGAGGAGGGCGGGAAGCTCGAGACGCCGGATCAGATCGATGCCTTGTTCACGCTTGGTGGGGACGGCACCCTGCTTCGTGGTGCACGATTCCTGAACGGCCGCACCGTACCGATTCTCGGCATCAACCTTGGTCGGCTGGGTTTTCTCACCGCCTGTGGCGTCGAAGAATTTGAGACTGGCGTGCGACGTTTCGCGTCCGGTGATTTCGTGTCGGAGTCACGCATGGCGCTCGAAGCCTGCGCGCTCAGCCGCGACGGCGTTGAACGGTGCAGCTGGCTCTCGCTGAACGACGTCGTGCTTCACAAGGGCGGATTTGCGCGCGTCGTGAAGTTCACGGTGTTCGTGAACGACGAAGCGATCGGCTCGTATTCCGCCGATGGGTTGGTGGTCTCGACGCCGACGGGCTCCACGGGCTATTCGCTCTCCGCGGGCGGGCCAATCGTGGTGCCGACGGTGGAGAGCATCGTCCTGACCCCTGTGTCGCCCCACACGCTCGCCATGCGGCCGCTGGTGCTCCCACCGCAGGTCGAGGTGAAGGTGCGTGCAGATGATGGGCCGGAAGAACTTTTGGTGACGATCGACGGACAAGTCGGCACTACCTTCACCAGCGGCGAAACGTTGGTGGTACGCAAGGCGCGGAATGCCGTGCAGATTGTGCGTTTTCCGGGCACCACGTTCTTCACGCGATTGCGCCGGAAGCTCGGGTGGGGTGGATTGTCCGAGCG
>JBBQAK010000234.1:0-6317 GCA_038316215.1 Gemmatimonadales bacterium
GTGACGATGACGTCGATTGGGAAGCGGTATTGCTGGATGGATTCGAGACGGGCGGTCAGCGCGAAGAACACGAGCAGCGCGAGTGGTACGAGCCCGTCACGGTCGACACCAAGCATCTCTCCGATCATCTCACCGAACAGCTGTCGCTGCTCGACATGTCGGCGCGCGAGGCATTTCTGGCGGACGAATTCGTCGGCAACATCTCCGACGACGGGTATCTCGCCTGTCCGATGGAAGAGATTCAGCGCGGTGTCAACGAGTTGCTCGTGCGTGAAGCGGAGGAGCGCGACGCCGACGTCGCGCCGTTCAGTGACGCCGAGATGCAGTCCATGCTCATGATTATTCAGGAGCTTGATCCTCCTGGCGTGGGCGCACGCGACCTGCGCGAATGTTTGCTGCTGCAGCTACGCGCGGCCGGCCATCGGGAATCAATGGCGTACCGGCTGGTCGAGGAATCGTTCGAAGAGCTCATCTCGCATCGGTGGAGCGAGCTCTCGAAACGGTTCGGGATCAGTGCGCAGGAGGTGCAGAGTGCCGCCGATGAGATCGCCAAGCTCGACCCCAAGCCTGGGCTGCGCTACAGCGCCGGCGGTGACAACTACATCATCCCCGACCTCGTCGTCGACAAGATCGATCAGGCGTATCATATCTTTTTGAACGACGGCAACTTGCCGCGGCTCAAGTTGTCGCGTGCCTATCAGGAGATTGCGCGCGACAAGAAGAAGTTCGATACCGAGAGCAAGGATTTTATTGCCAGCAAGCTGAATTCGGCGCACTGGATGATCCAGGCGATCGAGCAGCGGCGCCAGACGATGTTGAAGGTGATGCACTACATCGTTGATCGGCAGCGTGACTTCTTCGAGCGCGGTGTGCAGGCGCTGCATCCACTCACGCTCCGTGAAGTTGCCGAGGCGGTGGGCATGCACGAGTCGACGGTCAGTCGCGTGACCAACGAGAAGTTCGTGCAGACTCCGCGCGGCGTGCTGCCGCTCAAGTTCTTCTTCTCGTCCGGTCTCGCCACCAGCGATGGTGACGACGTGTCCGCGCGCGGGATCAAGGACCAGATCCAGAAGTTGGTGTCTGGGGAAGACACCAAAAATCCGCTCACCGATCAGGCGATCGTCGAGATTCTGCTGCAGACCGGTGTGCAGATTGCACGTCGTACGGTCGCCAAGTACCGTGACCAGCTCGGCGTGCTCCCTGCCCGCATGCGCAAGCGCGTTTGACCTGCGCGCACGACTGATCGCGATCTCATCTCTCTCTGAATGGCCGTCTCCTCCCGCCCGCTTCGGCGCACTTCCCGTTCGGCGTCTACCGCTGTCGTAGACGTCAGCGTGCTCGTTCCTGCCAAGGATGAGGCGGGGAACCTCGCGCTCTTCCTCGAGATGTGCGAGGCCACGTTTCGCGGTGAGTCGGCCCGATATGAAGTGGTCGTGGTCGACGACGGTTCGACCGACGGAAGCTGGGCGCTGCTCCAAGCGCTCGGCGAGCAGTATGCCTTCTTGCGACCTATCCGCCACCGTGCGCAGCGTGGCATCGCCGAGGCACTGCGTACCGGGTACCTGCATTCGCGTGGACGCGTGCTGGTCTTCTATCCCGCAGACCTCCAATTCAAGCCTGAGGATATTCCGCGGCTGGTCAATCCGATCTTGGCCGGTGAGTCGGACATGGTAACGGGATACAAGCAAGGCAAGTACGAGAAGGCGTTCGTCTCGGGCATTTACAACAAGCTCAGTCGCACGCTCTTTCACGTGCCGGTGCGCGATCTGAACAATGTGAAAGCGTATCGCCGGGAGATCATGGCCGCGCTTCCCATGCGCCCCGATTTCCATCGGTACATGATCGTGATGGCGGCCGCGCAGGGTTTCACGGTCACGGAAGTGCCGGTACCGCTCTATGCACGCCACTCCGGTAAGTCGAAGTTTGGCCTGTCGCGCATCCCGATCGGCGTGCTCGACATGCTCGCGGTCTGGTTCGAACTCAAGTTTGGTCAGAAGCCGTTGCTCGCCTTCGGCATGCTCGGCGTCGCGCTGTTCGCCGTCGGCGTCCTCTCCGGACTCGGAGCGCTCGTCTGGCTTGCGATCACCGGACAGGGGCAGCGTTGGGTGTGGACAGTCATCCAGACGTGCCTCCTGCTCGGCTCGATCTTCTTCGCCACCGGATTGCTCGGCGAGCAGATCGCGCAGCAGCGCTCCGAAGTGCGCGAGTTGCGGCGCGAGCTCGACGAACTAGCCAGCGCGCAGCAGGACGATGATGCCGACGACGTCACGCCCGACGTGAGACCCGGCGTCGATCGCGACCGCCGCTGACGGCCGGCGCTCCGGTGCCTCGCGCCGCGCGCGTGCTCTTCGTCACGCACAATGTGCCGCGCTTCGACGGCGACGCGGCCGGCTCGTTCGTCTTGCGACTTGCCGTCGCGCTGCAGTCGGCTGGTGCCACGGTCGACATCATTGCGCCGGCGGCCGTCGGCCTCGCTGATGCGGCAACCTTGGAAGGCGTCCGCATCCAGCGGGTGCGCTACGCAAGCGACGCGCAGATGACGCTCGCGTATGCCGGCAACATGGCCGAGCAGGTCATCACATCCTGGCGCGCAAAGGTGGCGCTGCTCGGGATGCTGCGCGCGTTACGTCGCGCCGTTCGTGCGCAGCTCGATGCGGCCGTACGCGCCGGCACTCCGTACGACATCGTGCATGCACACTGGTGGTTCCCGTCGGGCCTTGCCCTCTGGCGCGCACGTCGTGTGGGTGATCCGCCACTGGTGATCACGATGCACGGTTCCGATGTGCGCCTCGCGCAGAACACGGCGCCCGCGCACCCGATCATGCGCGCCGTGCTCGGCGAGGCGGCCATGTGCACGGCCGTCTCCGGATGGCTGGCCGAGACCGCGCGTCGTATTGCGCCTGACGCGTCGATCGCCGTGTCACCGATGCCGGTCGATGTGCGGCACTTCGCGCCTCCCGCCGAAACATCAGCCGCGCGGAGCGGGATCCTGTTCGTGGGTCGATTGAATGCGCAGAAGGGGCTCGCGGACTTACTCGACGCGATGGTGTCTCCGGCGATGCGTGCCTATGACGCGCAGCGCGACAATGCGCCAACCGTGCTCGATGTGGTCGGCGATGGGCCGGACGGTGACGCGTTGAAAACGCGCACTGCGGAACTTGGCCTCGCCGACCGCGTGCGCTGGTACGGCGCACTCCCGCAACCCGCACTGGTCCCACTGTATCAAGGTGCGCGCGTACTGGCGATTCCGTCGCGCGAAGAAGGGTTGGGCTTGGTCGCCGTCGAGGCGCAGCTGTGTGGCACGCCGGTGGTGGCCTATGCCGACGGTGGCCTGATCGATGTCGTCCGCCCGGAACATGGGGGTACGCTCGTCACCGTGGGCGATACGCGATCCTTGGGTGAAGCGCTGGCCTGTTTGCTCTCCGATGAGACCGCCGCGCGTGCCCTTGGGATGACCGCGCGGCATGAGATGCTCGCGCGCTTTTCTCCGGACGCGGTGGCTGATCGATACCTCACGCATTACCGACAGGCGGTGCGATGACGACGGTCGGGACGTGGCGTGAGCGCGGAGTCCTGCATCATCCCGCGCTCAAGTTCCTGTTGTTACTGCTCACGGCCGTCTTCTTCGCGTGGGCGCTGCACGGCCAGTGGACCGACATGCGGGCGTCGGCGCGTGAGGTGCACGTGGAGTGGCGCTGGATCGCGGCGGCGAGTGTGGTGGTGCTTGCCGTCTATGCGATGCTGATTCAAAGTTGGCGTCTGCTCTTGCGCGGATGGGGCGGTGAACTGGCCTATTGGCCGGCGGTGCGTATTTGGACGATCGCGAATCTCGGTCGATGGATTCCGGGCAAAGTGTGGTCGGTCGGTGCCTTGAGTGTGCTGGCCGCTCGTGAGGGCGTGTCGGGTGCAGCAGCGGCCGGTGCGGCTGTGCTGGGAACGCTGCTGAACATCGGTGCCGGGTTCGGGGTGGCCGTTATTACGGGTGCGGAAGGACTCGACGCGGTGTATCCCGGTTTTCGGACGGGGGCGTTGTTCGCCACCGCCGTGTTCGTGGCCGGTGTGCTGGCGTTGCCACTGATCCTGCCACCGGTCCTTGGGTGGTTCGCCGCCAAACGCGGCGTGCCGATGGCCGGCAAACAACTGACCGCGGGAACGCTCTGGGGAGCGACCGCCATGAACGCCGCGTCCTGGCTGGGGTACGGCGTGGCGTTCGCGTTGTTTTCGCGCGGCGTGACCCCGCGAATCAGTAGCGATCCGGCGCTGTTCATCGCAGTTTTCACCGCTTCCTATCTTATCGGCTACCTCGTCCTGTTCTCTCCCGGTGGACTGGGGTTCCGCGAAGCGGCGCTGACCGTTTTTCTTGTGGGCGTTGGTGCGGCGGGGCAGGGGGACGCCGTGATCCTCGGCGTCACATCGCGTGTCTGGCTGACCGTGCTCGAGGTGCTACCTGGCATCGTCAGCCTGCTCGTTCTCCCCGCTTCGCAGCGCGCGGCGCTGCAGCGCGCGAAGTGAGCGGTTCCGCTTGGAACGTGCTCACCGCTCACCTTTCCCGTCTTCTCGATGGCTCGCTCTGACGCGACGCATGTTCCGCCCCCGTCACCTCGCTTCCCTCTAGCCTGGGCGGCACTCGTCTGCTTTCTCGCGACGATGCTGCTGGCATGGCCGGCGCTTGGTGGCGCGTTTCTCGTCAACCCGAATTCGGATCAGTACATCGCTGGGTATTCGTTCCGCGAGTTTGCGGCGCGTGCGCTCCGCGACGGCCAAGGATTCCCGCAATGGAATCCGTTCCAGTTCGGCGGCATGCCGTACGTCGCGGCCATGCACGGCGACATCTTCTACCCGACGTTCCTACTTCGGCTGTTGCTCCCTACCGACATCGCGATGACGTGGGGCTTCGTGCTGCACACGTTCCTGGCCGGCGTCTTCACGGTCGGCTTCCTGCGTGCGGCCGGCGTTCGGTTCCAGAGTGCGATCGTGGGCGGCGTCGCGTATCTGCTCAGCGGGGCCGTCGCCTCGTATGCGTCACCGGGGCACGACGGCAAGTTGTTTGTCAGTGCGCTGCTGCCGGCCGCACTCTGGGCGCTGGTACGTGGCATGCGCGACGGCCGACGCGGTGCCTGGGGATTGCTGGCGTTGATCGTCGGACTGGCCGTGTTGTCGCCGCACCCACAGTTACTGCAGTACATGCTGCTCACATGCGGAGCGTTCGCGCTGTTCCTCGCGCTCCGGCCGTGGAGTCTGGCCTCGGAGTTGGCAGCCCCGTCCCGCGAAGCGGCCCCGTTCAGTCCACTCCCTCGACTGGCATTGGCACTCGGTGCCGTGGTGCTCGGCGCGGTGATGGGAGCCATTCAGTATCTCCCGGTACAGGAGTACGTGCCGTGGTCCCCACGCGCCGGCGGCAAGGGATACGACTACGCCACGAGTTTTTCGTTTCCGCTCGAGGAGACGATCAACATGTATCTTCCGCAGTTCTCAGGGATCCTAGAGAAGTATTGGGGCCGAAACGGCATCCACTTTCATAGCGAATATGTCGGTGCCACGGTGCTGGTCCTGGCGCTGTTTGCCTTCGGCGGTGGGCTCGTGAACCGACATCGCTCACATGCCTGGTTCTGGCTTGGTACGCTCATCGTCTCGCTACTTTGGGCGTGGGGTGGCAACACGCCGTTCTATCAGTTGGTATATGCGGTCGTTCCGGGCTCGAAGTTCTTCCGGGCCCCCAGCACGATCTTATACGTGAGTTCCTTTGCGTTCGCGGTGCTCGCCGCCTTCGGCGCGGAGCGCGTGCTGGCGGGGAAGGGAACCACCCGGTACGCAGTCGGTTGGGCGGGTTTCGCGCTCGTCGTCGGCGTTCTTGCCGCGTCGGGCGCATTGTCCAACATCGCGATGTCGATCCTCGGGGATGCGCGCGGCGATCTCATCGAGGCAAACGCGCGCAACGTCGTTATCGGCGCATGGCGATCGGCTGCGGCGGTCCTTGTCTTGCTTGGGCTCATGCTCGCGGTGGCTCGCGGCACACTCAACGCGCCGGTCGCCGGGTGGTTACTGGCGGCGGTCGTGGCGCTCGACCTCTGGAGTGTGGAGCGAAACTACTGGACGTTTTCGGCCCGGGCTGATCAGCTCTACGCGGAAGATGACATCATTCGCTTCCTCAAGTCGCAGCCGGAACCCGCGCGAGTCATTGCCATTCCCCTCGGCGATAACATGGCACCCCACGATCCGTTCGTACTCGGCGATGCCCTGATGCATCACGGCATCCGAGGAGTATTGGGCTACCATGGCAACGAACTCGGCCGTTATCAGGAACTCTACGGCAAGAG
>JBBQAK010000447.1:0-3050 GCA_038316215.1 Gemmatimonadales bacterium
GTAGGCACCGGTAAAGTCGGCAGGGGGCTCGAGCGATTGGAGCAGCAGTACGGGTACCATTCCTGAAATATACACACATGCCTCTCGCCTTTCCGTTCGCCGATCTCGCCCTCGCCCGTCGCATCGAACGCGCCGAAGGACATGCCAACGCCGCCATCGTACACGCCCGCGCAGCCGTTGCACCGACGTCCGGCGCAGCGTTCCTCGACATGGGTGGCACCTACGCCATGTTCGACGGCGTGGACTCGCCGCTCACGCAGACGTTCGGACTGGGGGCGTTCGAAGCACCGAGCACCTCGCTGCTGGACACGCTCGAAGCGTTCTTCCGCGAGCGCGGAGCGGCGGTGATGCACGAAGTGAGTCCTCTGGTTGACCCGTCGGTGCTAGCCCTGCTCGCCTCGCGTGGCTATCGCCCGATCGAACTGACGAGTGTGCTCTTTCAGCCGATCGGCTCAGCGCGCCTCGCGGCGAGTTCCGATGTATCCGTGCGACTCACGCGCGACGGCGAAGCGGACGACTGGGCCGAGGTCGCCGCCCGTGGGTGGGGCGAGTCGCCGGAGATCGTCGACTTCGTACGGAGCATGGGGCAGGTCAGCGCGCGCGCGAAGGAGACGTACACGTTCTTGGCGGAGTCGCGGGGCGAACCGATCGCGTCCGGTAGTATGCACCTGCATGACGGCGTGGCCGCGCTCGCCGGCGCGAGCACGATTCCATCCGCCCGCCGTCGCGGCGCGCAGAACGCGCTGCTGTCCGCACGGCTCGCGTTCGCGCACACGCACGGCTGCGACCTCGCGGTGATGGGCGCGCTGCCCGGCAGTGCCTCCCAGCGCAATGCCGAGCGGAACGGCTTTCGCGTGGCGTACACGCGGATCAAGTGGGCGCTGAGCGTGTAGCTCGCGCCCGGCGTCCGCACCATTGACACTAAAACTGTTGGCCGCCGCGTCCATTAAAGCGCGGATTGACCACCGTGTTGTAGATCGAACCAAAGGTGTAGCTCATGCCCAGCTGCACGAAGAAGCGGTAGTTGGTGGCGAGCGCCTGCTGCCGCGCGATCACCTGGTTGTCCGACAGCGTACCGCGCCGCAAGTACAGCTGATCGTTCACGCGCGAGTAGTTGCCGCCCACATTGATCGCGAGCCCCTTGGCAATGCGCAGATCTGTAAATCCACCGATACCGTAACTGTTGTAGCTCACGTCGTGCAGATACTGCGAGCCGAACACCGACATGTTCACCGAGCCCCATGGCTGCCGCGCCGTCCATGCGACCGTGAGGTTGTGCACCGGACGTGTTTCGGCGGTGCGATCGTAGATGGTGATGTCTTGGTAGCGCATTGACGCGACACCGATCGCGTAAAATGCCGTGAGTTGGCGTCGCGTAAAGTCCTTGTATGGGAAGACATTGTACTCGACGGCCGGCGTCACACGCAGATTCAGATCGTAGTTGTTGAAATCGGAAAACTGCGAACTGGCGGTGATACCTGCCGAGAGGTGATCGCTGATGCTCTTCACCAACAGTGCGTTACCGCCGTAGTTGCGCTGAATGTTCGTGAAGGTCTTGCCATCGCCCAAGTCGAAGCGACTCTGATCGTAGCCGAGATTCGCGCTCAGATTCACCTTCAGCGGTTGCGTCACGCGGTTCGCACTGATGGTGGAAAAGCCGTTCACGAACGATTGCCGCTTCTCGCCATTCCCGAATCCGTTCACCGACACGCGGTAGACCCAGAAATTCCACGGATCCTTCACCGACTTGGGGCTAGCTGCGGCCGTGCTCGGTGCGGCGTAGTTCATCGTGAGGCGGGAAGCCAGCGGCGTTCGCGCCGCGTACGGACCAAGCAGCAGCGAGAACGTGCGGGCCAGCTGTCGCCGCACCACGTCGTCGGCATCGTTGGGCGCCACGAACACCACGGCAGTGTCGGCGCGACCACGATTGGCCGACTGTCCGATGGCCGCGATCGTATACTCCGAACCACCGGAGCCCGTGCGCAGCGAGGTCACCAGCAACAACACATCCGACACCAGCCGGTCGCGCACGAAATTGACCCACCGCATCTGGTCACGGAAGAAATCGTAGTCGCAGCGACTGCTCTGGCAGTCGAGGTATACGCGAACCGCACCGGCCTGCGAAGTATCGGGCGCGCTTGTCGGGACAACGGGCGTATTTGACGCTGCGGGCTGCGCCATGGCTGCCGCGGGGGAAATCGCCAAGAGCAGGGCTATGAATACGGCAAGTAAGAGACGCATTGGCAACGAGGGGGGACGGGGGCGGGACACGCTGCAACATCGTGACTTTCTCCAGTCCCGACGCCATCATCATGTAGACAGTGCCAGGCACTCAGATCGTTTACACAATGTTTCCCCACCCTCCTTTCCTTACAAACTCCACGATGACCAGCAACCGTCGCATTTTCCTGAAAACGGCCGGACTCAGCGCGGCAGCGCTGGCGTCAGCATCCACCGTGCTTCACGCCGCTGAACCGACGACCCTACCGCTGAACACGGTGGCGCAGGAACTCGAGGCATGGGAACAGGCGCGCGCCGAGACGTGGGACACCAGCTGGACGAAGAAGGTCACCGGCAAGCATAAAGCCATGTTCGACGTGCCCGAGATCCGCGACGGCGTGGGCATCTTCCGCGCCGGCATCTGGGGGCGCCAGTACACCGAAGTCCTCAAGCTCTCACCCGGCGACTTGAGTACCGTAATCGTCATTCGTCATGCCGCGATTCCGCTGGCGATGAATAGCGCCTACTGGGCCACCTACGGCGTCGGCAAGTCGCTCAAGCTCAAGGACGAGAAGGGCAAGAAATGGGCGATGAGCAATCCGATGCTCTCCAACGCCGACACGGATATGAAGAACTCATTCTCCGCGTTGCTCCTCGACAAGCAAATGGAAAAGGGCGCCATTGTCCTCGGCTGCGGCTTGGCGTTCAGTCAGATCGTGTCCACCGTGGCCAAGCAGGACAAGCTGAAGCCTGCCGAGGCTCGTGAAAAAGCGAAGTCGATGCTGATTCCCGGTGTGATTTTGCAGCCGTCGGGCATCTTCGCCAACGTG
>JBBQAK010000256.1:0-5788 GCA_038316215.1 Gemmatimonadales bacterium
CTTCAGCGATACCGAAAAGGGCTGACCGTGGGTGACCGAGTCGCCAAGGGGTCGGTGATCGGCTACGTTGGAACCACGGGCAACGCACCACCGGATACGCCGCATCTCCATTTTCAGGTGATGAAGCGGGCCGTAGGGCGAGCATGGTGGGACGGTCCCGCCATCAACCCGTTTTCGTTCTTTGCGCTCGATGCCCTGCGTCCATGACGCCGGCTCGCAGGCGCCCGAGGGATTCATGAGCATGAAGGGCAAGGACCGTGCGGCGTTGCGCGCGGAAGCACACCACCTGAGCGTCCAGGTGCATATCGGTCACGCCGGGCTCACGCCGGCGCTGCTCGCCAGTTTGAACGACGTGCTGCGCACGCACGAATTGGTGAAGCTGCAGGTGGCCAAGGCCGGCGAACTGACGGCCAAAGAGGCAGCCCATGATGCGGCCGCACGCGCGCGCGCCGAAGTGATTCAGGTGATTGGCCGCACGTTCACGCTCTATCGCGAGAACCCCGACCTCAAGCGCGGTGAATTGCCGCCCTGGCGCGGATAAGTTCCCGCCGCCTCTCCGCTTGTCGCGCGTGTACGCTCGAGTATCTTCCCTTTTCAATCGCTGCCATTCCTGGTCGCGTCGGACCCGAGACTTCGCTCATGCCCTACGTCATTACTGAAGCTTGCATTTCCGTCAAGGACAAGTCGTGTGTGGACGTCTGCCCCGTGGATTGCATCTACGAGGGAGAGGACCAGCTCTATATCCACCCCGATGAGTGCATCGACTGCGGCGCGTGTGAGCCGGAGTGCCCCGTCACCGCGATCTTCCCCGAAGAAGACGTGCCTGTGCAGCTCAAGAGCTTCATTGGCAAGAACAAGGAAGTGTTCGTCGGACCGAATCCGCCGGGACGCCCCACGCGTTGAGGCGAGTTCGCGAAAGCGAGTGCGTGTGGTATGCAAAGCGGGCCGCGACATTGTGTCGCGGCCCGCTTTCGTACTTGTGGTCTCGCGGGAATTTAGAAGGCCCAGCCGCGGTTCTTGAGCCAGAACAGGCCGCACAACACCACATATTGCAGCACCGTCGAGCGCTCGCTCCAGATCGCCTCGGCCCAATCGTGCTGCCCTTCCGTGCTACCACTGGGCGGACGACCGAACCAGCGCGGCGTGCGTGCCTTGTAGTCCAGATATTCCTGGCCGAAGATCGATTCCAGCACGCCTTCTTCATAACGCACGATCAACGTGTACTCGATCGCGAAGACCACGATCGCCACGGGAATGAACCAGTTCACGCCCGATACCACCGTGAAGCCGATCCACGCCAGGAAATTTCCCACGTAGAGCGGATTGCGGCACCACGCGAACGCACCGTACGTCACGAGGCGCTGCACGTCTCGCGAACGACGACGCGTCACCGTGCCCGCCGCGGCGACGCCCGCGGTCCGCACCAACTCACCCAGCAGCACGAGCAGGAGTCCGGCAACCCAGGACTGTGTCGATTGCACGCCCGGCACCAGCAGTGGCACCGCCAGAAACGGCACCGGGAGCCAGCCGCGGTTCTTGAACAGCACCTGCCCAATGCGGGCAGCGGTTGAACGTTCGGCTTCGGAAACAGTAGCAGTCATCGACGGCGGACTAAAGCGAATATGAAAGGCGCCGTCGTCGAGTCGGTCAGGCCGAATCGGCGAGCGTCGCGAGGAAATCGGAGAGCGCGTGCGTCGTCGCCGCAGGGCGTTCGACGCACGGCAGGTGTCCCGCCCCCGCAATGATCTCCATGCGGACGCGCGCCGCGGCAGGCAGGGCTTCGGCGATCACGCGCGCCTCCTTGATCGGCGTCAGCACGTCGTCTTCCCCCACTACTACGAGTGTGGGAACGGTAATCGTCCCGAGCGATTCCCGTGAGTCCGGGCGGTCCCGGAGCGCTTGCAGCGCCCCCGTGATCCCGGCCACCGACTGCCGCGCCATCATCACCCGGATCGTGTTCACGACGTCGGGACGCCGCGCCCGCGTCTCCTTCCCCAACATCCCCTGCAGCTGAGCGGCGGCGATGGCTCGCGAGCCGTCGCGCTTCACCATGGCGATCAGGTCATCCCGCCGTGCCCGGGTCTCCTCGTCGTCGGCTCCCGCTTTGGTGTCCACAAAAATGAGGGCGCGAATGCGCTCCGGGTGGCGCCGCCACATGGCCATTGCGACGTAGCCGCCCATGGACAGGCCACAGACCACGGCCGCCTCGATCCCCAGCCAGTCCAGCAACGCGATGACGTCATCGGCATACTGGTCCATCGAAAACGGACCGTGTGTGCTCGAATGTCCGAAGCCACGCAGATCCGGCACAATGCAGCGCACGTGGGGCGCCAGCGTCATGCGCTGTGCCGTCCACAAGGTCCGGTCGTGCGGAAAGCCGTGCAGGAAGAGGACGGGCAGCCCGTCTCCGCTATCGTCGAAGCCGACCTGGTATCCCGGAAGTTGAGCGATCATGTCGCTCTCGGTAGCGGACCGCTGTCCGCCTGTTCCATGACCACATCCGGATCGACGTCGGCACGCGCCATGTCGTCGAGCTTGCCCTTCCGCAGCATCGCCTTCTCGCGGGCGTTTTCGCGTTCGGCCATCATGCGCAGCGGCACCAGCACCGTCGCCGTGAGCGGGACCGCCACCATCAGTCCGATAAAGCCGAACACCAGTGTCATCAACGATTGCGCCACCAGCGTGATGGCTGGCGGAAGATCCATCTCGCCGCGCATGAGATACGGAATCAGCAAGTTGTTCTCGAGGAACTGAATCCCCCAATACGCGATCAGCACCGCGAGCGCCTTTTCGGGCGAGTCCACGAAGGCCATCAGCACCGCCGGCACGGCGCTCAGAACCGGGCCTACGGTGGGGATAAACTCGAAGAGCCCCGCAATAAAGGCCAGCGCAAACGGCGCCTTCACCCCCAGGATGAGCAACACGATCATGCTCACCACGCCGATCACCACCATCGCGATCATTTGCGTGACGAGCCATTTGCGAAGCACGGTCGCAATTTCTGCCAGCACCAGTCGGACCTGCGCGCGCGATCTCGCCGGAACCACCGACAGGAGCCAGCCCCGATAGACCTCGGGCTCGGCGCCGATGTACATCGCGAGGAACACGAGCAGGACAAACGCCGCCGCGGCCGCCAGCGTGTTTGACACGAACGAGAACAGATAACGCGACGCGCCACCCAGTCCGTCGGTGATGCGCTTCTTGATCGCCTCACTCGGCGACGCCGCGATCGAGTCGGCCGCCTGGCGTATCGCCTGCGCTGCGGTCGGCTTTCGTGTGCTGGTTGTTGGCACCGCTACCGTCACGGGGACGGCGACGGCCGCACCGCCGGCCGCGGCCGGCGGAGTTCCCGCCGACTTGAGCAGCGTACCGACCAGCCCAGTCCGCTTGGAGTCGATCCAGGTCTGGACCTTGTGAATCGCTTCCGGAAAGTCGGACTGAAGCTGCTTGCCCTGCTCGATGAGCGTTGGTGCCGTCCACGCCAGGACCCCCCCGATGATGCCGAGGGTGCCGAGCACGATCAGCGCCGCCGCGATGCCGCGACGGATCTTGAAGCGCTCGAGGTAGTCCACGCCACTGCCGACCGCGAGGCCGAACAGTGTGGCCAAAAAGACGAGGAAGACGAGCGAGCTTACGGACCAGAGCAGCTGCAACCCAAACCAGATGGCAAGGGCAACAAGAGACGCCCGGGCGAGATCGGCGGTACGCCAGCCTCGCCGCTCTGGGGGCAGCGGCTCAGGGAGTAGATCCTGATCGACAATGGTCATATCGACGAAAATACTGCAGCGGACACAGGAACGCGGTGCGCCAGCTCCCCGTCGCATTCATTCGGCATATTTCCCCCTCTGTGAAGCGGTCCGTTGTACCTTTCGGGTAGCCATGTCAGCATCCGCTCCGCTCTATCTCGATACGGTCGACGCCGTCGATCAGTTCCTCGCGAATCTCTCACCGGTTCGTGCCCTCGCGCTCGATACGGAGGGCGCGAGTTTTCACCGCTTCGTCGACCGCATCTATCTGCTGCAACTGTCGACCGATCGCCATGAAGCGGTGATTGATCCGCTGCCGATCGGCAAGCCGAGCCGATTGGGCGCGCTGATCGAAGATCCGCAGGTTGAAATCGTGTTGCACGACGCCGATTACGATCTGCGATTGTTGCATCAGGACTATGGCTGGCAGGTAAAGAATCTGTTCGACACGCGCGTGGCCGCGCAGCTGCTGGGAATTCGGGCATTCGGTCTCGCGGCGTTGCTGGGACAGTACTTCGGATTGAAGCTCGACAAGAAGCATCAGCGCGCCGACTGGAGCATGCGTCCTCTCACGGCGGACATGCTCGACTATGCAGCGCAAGACACACGCCACCTGCTCGGACTTCGCGACAAGCTGCATGAGCAACTGGTGTCGAAGGGTCGTTGGCACTGGGCACAGGAAGAGTTCGTGCGTGCGGAAACCACGCGGTGGGATCCCGATCAGGCCGACAACAGCTTTCTGCGCATGAAGGGCGCACGGGACCTTACGCGTCGTGAACTCGCGCGGCTGCGCGAACTGGTCAAGTGGCGTGACTCCATCGCCGCCGAGCTCGATCGCGCCACGTTCCGCGTGGCGGGCAACGAAACGCTGCTCGATCTCGCGCGACTTGCCCCGACGTCGCGGGACGCGCTGTTCGCCGTGAAGGGCTTCCCCCGCGGCATGAACGACGCCCGGGCGCAGGAGGCGCTGCAGGCCATCGCGCGCGGTACCGATATCGCCGAAGCCGATCTGCCGCGCTTTCCGAAGGCGACGCGCTGGGATCGTGAAGCAGACTTCGACGATCGCGTCGCGCGGCTCAAGGCGGTCCGTGACGTCGTCGCCACCGATCTCGATCTCGATCCGGGCGTGCTCTGCTCGCGCGATCGCATGGAAGCAGTGGCGCGCCGCCGCCCGCGGCACGTGGATGACCTCCAGGAGCTCCCTGAACTCCGGAAGTGGCAAGCCGAGGTCCTCGGGCCTGGCTTCGTGAAGGCGCTGGCCCCCTTCGCCGCGGTTTCCGACTCGCCGTACAAGGCCGAGTAACGTCGCTCAGCCCACCGCGCCGCAGTGTGGCGCGGTCGCTACGAGCGTAACGGCGACGCACAAGGTGTCTTATGTACGCGACACATCTCCCGTGTCGAACTCGGCCACCCAGATCTCGCATCGAGAGCGCTGGCAGCAGTTCAAGTGATTGTTTGACAATGATTTAAGTCTCGCAGCGAGCGCTGCCTTTAGCCTTCGATGTCTTCATGTCAGGGCGGCACGCAGAGTGCTCAAGGAAGAGGGCAAGACCCACTCGGGTTTGTCCGATCCTCCCGCCGCTCAATCGCATGCGACTCGATACGCTTCGCGCTTCACGCATCCAGGGCCTGTTCGACACCGTTCGTGGCCGGTTTCTCGGCATCGCGGCCGTGGTTGTCGGCGTTGATCTCCTGGCCAAGGAAATCGCTGTCCGGTCACTGGGCTCCACCGGTGTCGTGCCGTTCAGCGATCGCTTTTCGCTGTTTGTCGTGTTCAACACGGGAAGCGCGGGCGGCGTCCACGTCGGTCCGTATACGTGGCAGCTCAACGTGCTGGTCACGTTGCTGGCGGTTGGCCTGATTGCGTCGGTGGTGCAGGCCATGGCTGCCGTGGACCGGCGAGCCACGCGGGCGTTGGCGCTGATCGCCGGCGGCGCCGTGGGCAATTTGCTCAGTATGCTCTTCGGCCCCGACGGGGTGGCCGACTTCCTCGCCATTCGACTCAGCGGCGATACCACGATTGTTGCAAACCTGGCCGATTT
>JBBQAK010000475.1:0-2280 GCA_038316215.1 Gemmatimonadales bacterium
GAACGCGCCGTCGTGCACGGCCGTCATGTAGTCGGGTACCAAGTCGCCACCCAGTTCGTCCCGCTCATTCACGGCCGCCCAGAGCGCGCCCGTCGACGGTTCGATGGCGAGTCCCGCGGCGTTGCGTAGCCCCGTCGCGAAGGAGCGATGGGCGCCAGACGTTGCATCAATCGCCCAGATGGAGGCACGGTCACGCTCCACCTCCATCCCATTCTCCGCCGCGTTGCTGTTCGAGCCAATACTGACATACAACGTGCGCCCGTCGGGCGAAGCAACGATCGTCTTCGTCCAGTGATGGTTGCGCGTACCGGCGGGCAGCCTGACCACCGTGTCACCTCGACCGCTGATCGCCGTGGCGCCGTCACGATAAGCGAAACGCAAGACCGCGTCGGTGTTCGCGACGTACAGATCATGACCGACCATGACGATCCCAAACGGCGCGTTCAGCGAGTCGATAAAGACCGATCGCGTTTCCGCCACCCCGTCGCCATCTGCATCGCGTAACAGCGAAATACGATTCGCACTCGGCGCGGCACCCCCAGCCTTGCGCTGAAAGCGTTTGAAGAACCAACCACGAATGCCCGTCGCATCATCGGGGCGGGGCGGCGCGTTCGCCTCGGTGACCAGGACATCGCCATTGGGCAACGTGTACACGAACCGCGGGTGCTCGAGCGCCGTTGCAAACGCATTCACGCGCGTGCCGCGCGCCCCGACGGGTGTCATGCCCGCGGGCCATCCGACCGCAGTGGCGATCTTCGTTGTCGGAATGAGCGACGTGCGAGGTGGCGGCAGTTCCGGCGCGGGGCCGATCCCCGCCGATATTGGGAGGCGCGCGGTGCTGCCGCAGGCCAGCGTGGCGAGGGCGACGACGGCCATCGTCGTCGCCCGGCCCCACACTCCTCGCGGTGAGCGGGTTCGCGTCGCCATCTATGCCGAGGGGCCGTCGTGCATTTCATGCTCCTGGTTGCGGAGATCACGCACCCGGTCATGGGCGGCGCGCACATCGTCGGCCTGTCGGGAGATCAACGGACGCAGGTCGATCGGCAGTGTCTTTCCCAGCGCATCGGCATACGCCTTCTTCGCATAATCCTCGCCGCGCTCGCACTCGTCGAGAAGCGCGCCATCATCGTCACTCGCGATACTGGACTTGACCGCCATCCAGCCGCGATGCACCGCCCCCGCCACGTGACCCATATCCGCAGGCTTACCGCCGAAGCGTTCTACCTGTACTTCAAGATCGTGGGTAAAAGTGGCGCGCTGCGACGACAGGGTGGAGAACAGCTGCTTGAGATCGGGACGGTCAGCACGCTCAGCCGCCGCGGCGAAACCCCGTTCGCCATCTCGGCAGGTCTCGATCAGGTCGTTCATAACGGAGATGGCTTCCTTCTGGGCATCGGTTGACATTACGAATGCTCCCTCTGGTGCAGGATGGTTGGTGCGACGCGGCGTGGCTAGCAGGCCGCGTGCGCTCCTCGTGCAAAGGACGGGCCGTAATGGCGGGTGATGTGATGTTGCCCCCAGACGCGCTGGCTGATCGCACCGAACTCAGGAAGTACACGTCACGGTAGAGACAGCTGTGCGCGATGAATACTACCGGCGCGGTGCCGGTGAACAGCAGAGGCGCGCGGCACGGATATCCGATACCCACCTACTCACCACGAGCGTCGCCATGACACCGATCGAACGCCGCACGTTTCTGGGAATGACGCTGGCCGCGCTGCCGCTGCCGTACCTCGGCATGAGCGAGGAACTGCCGCCGGTACGCCGTTCGTTGGCGATAGCGGACCCGGTCGTGGTGCGCGCGGGCACCGATCGTGACGGTGTGCACAAGACCCTCGGCATCAGCACGATCGACTTCAAGGTGACGTCGGCTGATACAGGCGGCGCCATGCTCGTGATCGAGAACACGAATCGCGGCAAAGGGGGCCCGGCCAAGCACCAGCACGTCGCGCAGGATGAACTGTTCTACGTGATTGAGGGCGAGTATGTGATCGTGATCGGCGATCAGCGTTTCGAGTTGCAGGCCGGCGATACGATCCTCGCGCCACGACTCGTGCCGCACGTGTGGGCGTATGTCGGGAACACCGTGGGCCGGATGTTGATCACCTTCACACCGCCGGGGACGATGGAAGACTTCTTCCGCATCGTGTCGAAGGGCAACGCCATGCCGATACAGGACCCTGCGCTCTGGCGGGCACATGGAATGGAGCTGCTTGGTCCGCCGTTGCCGGTCTAGCCGACGCGTGCTCAGCCCGATGCTGTCGCTGATTCCGTCCACGC
>JBBQAK010000478.1:0-1995 GCA_038316215.1 Gemmatimonadales bacterium
GTAGCGGATGTGGACCCGCGCGAGCCGCTGCTCTCGGCGGTCGCGACCTGGCGGGCGCGGGCCCCGATGGTGCCCATCCATGTTGATGAGCCGACGGTGCTCCTGCCCATGATCCGCGGGGACCGCTATTGGCTGTCCCGACTCCTGGAGCTCGTCGTGGGGCTGGCGGTACGGTCGGCGTGTCTGGAGGGCGGGACCGTGAATACCGGGGTACGTCTGGGACGTGGCTTTATTGCCCTTCAGGTGGGGTGGCGCGACGCCTCCACCGATGGCACCGGGGATCAACCTCCTTCGGCTCCTCCACGTATACTTCAGGAGACGCCGCAGCGTCCGGCGCGCGACCCATTTGCGGGCGTGCGCGGGGCGGTGACGGCGCTCGATCAGCCGCTGGCCACAGTACTTGCCGGACGACTTGGCGGCCAGATGCGCGTCGAGGAATCGGCCAGTGGGTCAGAAGCCGAGGGCGGATGGACGTTGGTCTTTCCGGTCGAAGCAGATCTCTGACCAGCGGTCATCGTTCTTACTGTTTTCCCGTTCAATCCGGATCGCCCGTATGCACCAGCAGTCGAATCGCCAATTGCAGGAACGCCTCACGTCGCTGCCGATTGCGGAGATCATCGCATTGGCGGCGCGTTTTTTCACGCGGCGCAATGGCGTGTATGCGACGTTCATCGAAAAGCAGGGCCCGTCGTACCTCGTGCTGCGCGGGCAGGGCGGCGAAGAGCTGGTGATCGCGGCGCGTCTCACGGACGCCGGTACCGCGGTGTCGGGTTCGACGTACATGTTTGATCAGCAGGTCGCGCGTTTTCTTGATACGCTGCCGCCGGCGCCAGTGCTACCGGCGCGGGTGGTGACTGATGTCGCCGCGTTACCCGAGGGTGTGTCGTGACGGTGAGCACGACGCATTTCGTGAACTCGTTGCGTGTTCGGCCGGAGATCATCCGCCTCGCGAATGAGCAGGCCCCGGTGTTGTGGACGGTGCGCGTTCAGGGAGCCGAAGTGTGGGATGCCGTGCGGGTCGAAGTCACGCCCGAGACGCCGGTACGCGACGTGAAGCAGGCGGCCATGGGGCTGCTGCTCCCCGACGTCGAGCAGATCGACGGCTATGTGGTGAAACTGCACGGTGCCGACGTGACGAACGAGGCACAGTCGCTGCAGTCGGCGGGCGCATGCGATGCATCGACGCTGCTCGTGACGGCACGTCGGCGTCGGCCGGTTCGGTGAGCGAACGGTCGCCTGAGTCATTGATCGCGGCCGTCCAGCGGCTGCGTGGGGAAATCGCGAAGCGCATCGTCGGCCAGGATGTCGTGGTCGATGAGATCCTGATGGCGTTGGTGGCCGGCGGTCACGCGCTGCTGGTCGGCGTGCCCGGGCTCGCGAAGACGCTAATGATCAAGTCGCTCTCGGACGCCATGCAGCTCGAGTTCCGTCGCATTCAGTTCACGCCGGATCTCGTCCCGAGCGACATCACGGGCACGGAGATTCTCGAAGAAAGCGGCGGCGGTGCACGCGCGTTTCGCTTCGTGCACGGTCCGGTGTTCGCGAACATCGTGCTGGCCGACGAGATCAATCGCGCGCCGCCACGTACACAGGCGGCGCTGCTGGAGGCGATGCAGGAGCACAGCGTGACGGCTGCCGGCAAGACGATGAAACTGCCGGAGCCGTTCTTCGTGCTCGCGACGCAGAATCCGATCGAGCAGGAAGGTACGTATCCGCTGCCGGAGGCGCAGCTGGACCGCTTTCTGTTCGATATCCGTGTGGGGTATCCCACCGAGGCCGACGAAATCTCGATTCTGCGTACAACCACCGGCCGGCGAGGCGCGCCGATCGAAGCCGTGTTTTCGGCCGACGATGCGCTGGCGTTGCAGCGCCTCGTGCGTGAATTGCCGTGCAGCGAGCTGGTGCTCACCTATGCGGCCAAGCTCGTACGGGCCACGCGGCCGCAGGAGGCCGCGGCCCCGAACATTGTGCGTCAGTATGTGCGCTGGGGCGCCG
>JBBQAK010000126.1:0-9450 GCA_038316215.1 Gemmatimonadales bacterium
TCGTGCTCGAGCACAAGCCGGGCCTCACGTTCCGCGCGGGCTCGAACTACAGCACGTGGTGGAACGGTGGCCAGCGTACCGTCGGCTATTACCACAATCAGATCGGCATTCTCACCGAGACGATCGGTAGCCCGACGCCGATCCGCGTGTCGCTCGTGCCCGATCGCCAGCTTCGCTCGGCCAACTTGCCGTTGCCAGTCGAGCCGCAGGTGTGGCACTTCCGTCAGTCCATCGACTACTCGGTGTCGGCCAACTACGCGTTCCTCGACCTCGCGTCGCGGTATCGCGAAACGTTTCTGTTCAATCGTTGGGTGATGGGCAACGACCAGATCAAGAACGGGTCGAAGGACAACTGGACGATCTCGCCCAAGCGCGTCGATGCGATGATCGCGCAGATCACCAAGGATCGCGCCGGTGCAAGCACCGAAGCCAACCGCGCCGGTGGCCCGCGTGGCGGCGGTACGGCGCCAAACATCGGCAGCGCCGTTACCAACGATCGCTACATGGCTGAACTACGGAAGCCCGAGAACCGTGATCCGCGCGCGTACGTGCTCAGCAGCGCGCAGAACGACTTCCCGACGGCGACCAAGTTCATCAAGGCGCTGCAGTATTCCGGCATTCAGGTGCAACGCGCCACGGGTTCGTTCAGCGCGAACGGCAAGTCGTTTCCGGCTGGTTCGTGGGTGATAATGACGAATCAGGCGTTCCGCTCGCACGTGCTCGACATGTTCGAACCGCAGGATCACCCCAACGACTTCCGCTATCCGGGTGGCCCGCCGATCCCGCCGTACGACAACGCCGGTTGGACGCTCGCCTTCCAGATGGGCATTCAGTTTGAGCGCGTGCTCGACGGCCTCACGGGCCCGTTCGAGAAAGTGAACGGCGTGACGGTGATGCCGATGGGCACCATTGCCAAGGGCAAGGCCGGATACTTTGTCCGTCCTGAAGTGAACGACGCCTCCACCGTCGCCAACCGCCTCGCCGCGGTGAAGGTGAAGGCATCACGCATTCCGACGGCGTTCACCGATGGTGGCACGACGTGGCCGGCCGGTAGCTGGTTCATTCCCGCCGGTGGTGCGGCCGATAAGGTCGTGACGAAGGCGGCCAAGGAGCTCGGCGTGGACTTCGCCGCGGCCAACAGCCGGCCGGGCTCCGCGCAGTCGGTGCAGCCGTTGCGCATCGCGCTGATCGATCGCTATGGCGGCAACATGCCGAGTGGATGGACGCGATTGATTTTGGAGAAGTTCGAGTACCCGTTCACCACGATTTATCCGCAGGACGTGGACGCCGGCAATCTCAAGGCCAAGTACGACGTGATCGTGGTAACCGACGGCATGTTCTCCGAAGCGGGCGCCGGCCGCGGCTTCGGTGGCTCGCCGGACACCACGCTGATCCCGGCGGAGTTCCGTCGCACGATCGGACGCATCAGCCCCGAGAAGTCGGTGCCGGCGCTCAAATCGTTCGTGGAGGCGGGCGGTCGAATCGTGGCGATCGGCTCGTCGATCGGACTCGGCAAGGTGATGGGACTTCCCATCGAGAACTACATGGCCGAAGCGAACGGACGCCCGTATGCCGGTGAGAAGTACTACATCCCCGGCTCGCTGCTCGAGGTGGCCATCGACACGACGGCGACGATCACAACGGGCATGCCGGCGCGCCCGATCGTGATGTTCGACAACAGCCCCGTGATGAAGCTTGGCCCCGATGCGGCGGCCAAGGGCGTGCGCGTGCTCGCCACCTTCGATACCGCAACGCCGCTCACGAGCGGATGGGCGTGGGGCCAGGAGCTGCTGAAGGGCGGCGTGGCGATGGCCGAAGCCAAGATGGGCCAAGGCACGCTGTGGATGTTCGGACCGGAAGTGCTGTTCCGCTCGCAGGCGCACGGCACGTTCAAGCTGTTCCTGAACGCGCTCGACGGCGGTTTTCAGCGTCCGACCAAGCCGCTGCAGTAGGCCATCGTTGAGACGGCACTAACACACCGCGGCCCCTGCGTACATCACGCAGGGGCCGCGGTCGTTCAACGGTGCTCGAACACGATCTTCCCGCCGACCACGGTCAGCGTTACCACCGCCTGATCGATCGATTCCGGTGCGACTTTCGTGATGTCGCGGTCGAGGAGGACGAGATCCGCGAGCTTGCCCACCGCGAGCGTGCCGAGGTCCTTGTCGAGAAACGCCGCGTAGGCAGCCCCGGTCGTGTAGGCGTGAAGCGCCTGCTCCACTGTGATCTTCTCGGCGGGCACAAAGCCATTGGGCTGCTTTCCATCGATCGTCTGCCGCGTGACCGCGGCCTTGATGCCTTCAAGTGGCGTGGGCGGCGCCACGAACCAGTCACTCCCGAACGCCAACGTTGCGCCTGCGTCGAGCAGCGATTTGAACGCGTAGGTGCCGGTAATGCGCGTGGGTCCGATCACCTGTTCGGCCCAACGCCCGTCATCAGCGGCGTGATACGGCTGCATACTCGGGATCACGCCCAGCCGCGCGAAGCGCGGGATATCCGACGGCGCAATGTGCTGCGCATGTTCGATGCGAAAACGTCGGTCTTTCGCCCCATTCTCACGCGCCACACGCTCGAAGATGTCGAGCTGCGTGCGAATCGCGCGATCACCAATCGCGTGCACCGCGACATGGATGCCGACCGCATCGGCGGCTTTGATCCATGTATACAGTGATTCTGGTGGCGTGACAAAGAACCCGCTGTCCGTCGGCGCATCGGTGAACGGTGCAAGCATGGCGGCGGTGTGCGATCCAAGCGAGCCGTCTACAAAGCCTTTCACCGTGCCGATACGCAGCCAGTGGTCGCCGCTTCCACGCGCGGCCAGCGTATCACGCAGGCGCGCCCAGGTAGACAGCGGCACAGCTGCGACGATGCGCGTGCGCAGGGTGTGCGCGTCGTGCGCTTTGCGCAACGCGGCGAGCGCCACCCAGTCGCCCATCTGATGCACGGTCGTGACGCCGCGCGCCGCCACATGCGTCATCGCCGTATCCAGCGCGCGCGTCCACTCCGCGTCGTTGCGGGGCGGCTCGATGCCGTCCATCAACGCCTGTGCGTTGTCCTTCAGCACACCAGTTGGGTTGCCGTTCGCATCGCGCACGATCGTACCGCCAGCGATGTCCTTGGTGGACCGATCGATGCGGGCCGCCGCGAGCGCCGCCGAATTGGCCAGATTCATATGACCGTCCAGGCGATTGATCCACACCGGATGGTCAGGGGTCACGGAGTCGATCCAGCCCCGCGTAGGGAGCTCTCCTCCCCAGTTCGTGTGATCCCAATCGCCGTTCCGAATCCACGTGCCCTTGGGCAACGTCTTCGCGTAGTCCGCGATGCGCCGGATGAACTCGTCTTTCGTCTTGGCGTCGCGCAGCTGCACCGACGACAGCGCAAACCCGCCGCCATCAAAGTGCACATGACTGTCGATGAATCCCGGCGTCACCATGCCGCCGCCGGCGTCAATCACGCGACCGGTGCCCACGGCACGACGAATCTCGTCGCTGGTGCCGACCGCAACGATACGCTCACCGGCCACCGCGAGCGCTTCCGCCCACGGATGAGCGGAATCTCCCGTCCACACACGCGCGTTGACAATGGCAAGCGATACCGCCGGTAAACCCGGCGACTTGTCCGGCGCGGCGCACGCGCCGAAAGCGGTACTCAACCCGGCAGCGAACGTGACCGCGAGTACGCCGGCGTTGGTAACGAGGCGGGGGGGGAACCTGAGTGGAGGCGTCATGCTCTATATTCCGCTTCATGCCCCTCGATCTCAAGAGCGCCTCCACCGGACTGCTCCGCGCCGCTGGCATCGCGGTGCCGCTGGTGGCCGGTATCGCCATTGGCCAGCTCGCGACCCCGTACCTGCCGGGCTTCTCGACGTGGGTGCAGACGCTTGGCATGTGGGCACCGCTGGCGTTTGTTGCCGCGTACATCGGCGTGGTGCTCTTTATGTTGCCCGCCTTTCTGCTCACCATGGCTGGCGGCGCCGTGTTCGGCGTGGTGAAGGGCAGCGCCCTCGTGCTCACGGGTGCCACCATCGGCGGCACACTCGCGTTCCTGCTGGGGCGCACGGTGCTTCGGGCCAGTGTCGCACGGCGCGTGGCGGCGCACCCTACCCTTTCGGCCGTCGATCGTGTGATCGGCGACGATGGACTGCGGCTGATGTTTTTACTACGCCTGTCGCCAGCGATTCCCTTCGTGCTGTCGAACTACGCGCTCGGCGTCACCCGCGTGCGCACTCGTGACTTCGTGATGGCGATGCCGGGGATGCTGCCGATCATTGCCTCGTACGCAGCCTTTGGCGCGGCCGGCGCCCAAGCCGCCAACGGCAAAGGCGCGTTGCCGATGCCGGTCTTGGTACTCGGCGTGATCGCGACGGTCGTACTCGGGCTGCTCTTTGCCCGCCTGACGCAACGCGCGCTTCGCGACGCCGAGGCGCGCCGCGACGCGTAACACATGGGCCGCACGCGGTGACTACTTCCCGCTGCCGTTGCCGTTGCCGTTGCTATTGCCGACCGTGCCGCCCACGATCGCACTCATGCGCCCGAGATCGCGCACGATCCCTTCGAGCGGACTGAAAACAAATTCGTCGACCTCGGTGCGTCCCCACACGATGCCGAACAGCACGTTCTCCTGGCCCGACTGCAGGAACGCCGGCGCACCGGAGTCACCGGCGTCAACGATGGTGCCGAGCCCCCGCACGAACGTCTGACAGAGCAGCGTGATCGGCGAGTTGGCCACGTTGGCATGCACACAACTGCGTTGCACCTGACCGGAGGTCCAGCCGGTCGTCGCGCCGATCTTGTGGATGGTCTGCCCCACCGGGAATTCGCGATTCAGATCGTCCTGTTGATTGAAGGCCAGCGAACCGGTGACCGCGGTGCTGCCGGTGTTCGGTCCATTGGTCGCCGCGATGTACCCCTGGCTGGACAGCACGTTGGGCAGATAGGCAATACGGGCGGCATCGCTGTATCGACACCGACGCGCTTTGGGGCACGCCTTATTCGCGGTGTAGACCGGGTCGTCGGCTTCCACGCCGATGAGCGTGCCGAGTCCGACTTGCGGCTGCCAGAACTGCGTCTTCTCCGGTCCGCCCTGCCGGTCGGTGCAGTGTGAGTTCGTGATGAACGAACGGCCCGCTGCGTGCGCCACGTTGAAACCCAGCGTGCACTGCACCTTGGTGGTACCGACCTGGAGACCACCTTGTGGCACCGAGAACGCATCGGCCAATGCAGCGGCGGTGCGGATCGGCGCCGTCAGCACGATCGCGTAGTCGGACGGTGTGAGGCCAACCCGCGCCGCGGCGGCCTGCACGGCCGTCGCCGCCGAGAACCGTTCGACCCCAAATACGAGTCGTCCGAGCCGTTCGTCGTGATCGGCATAGACGCTCCCGTCAACGCCGAGCACCTCGGCGGATGCGCTGTCAAACAAGGAGGCGAGACGGGCCTGGGCCTGGGCCTGCGAGGAGCGCGTGAACTGTGAGGCATCCGGCGCGGATGGCGCCGAGACGCGGGCGGTGGTGGGATCGCCGCAGGCGGCGAGCAGCAGGACGGCCATCGTTGCCGTCCATCGGGCATTCAGTACACAAGTAGGGCGCATATCGGAATTGGATGTTCGGGACGCCGGCCGCTCTCGCGGTCGGACTCGAGTACACATCGACGTGACAATCGGGGCCGAGGGCGTAACCGTCAAGTAATTTTTCCCCATCGACACGTCATGAACGCATTAGCAATCCGTCATGCCGCCGTCATGAAGGCCTCATGCGGCCATCCCACCGTGGAGTCGGACAGAGCTGCTGTCCCATCCCACCTCATGGAGGCATGCATGTTTCAGACATTGATTGAATCGCGGGCCACACGTACCCGGTCCTTCGGCGGATCGATGTTCTCGGTCGCGGCGCACGCCGGCATCGTGGGGGCGCTGGTGGTCGCGACCGCCCAGGCGACGGTCGCCCCCGACACCGAGCCGCGCGAGACCCCCATCACGTTCACGACGGTCACGCCGCTGCCGCCCACGCCGCCCGCACCGACCGCGCCGCAGGTCTTCACCGCGGCCCCGATGGCGAAGGGGTTCATCGTGCTCCGCACCCCGATCGACATTCCCACCTCCTTGCCGGCGGTGGACCTGAGCCTGCCGCCCACCGACCTCAATAACTACTCGGGCATCGGCACACCGGGCGGCCGCGCCGATGGCGTAAAAGGGGCCTCAGGCGTCGCGCCGGCGCCGGACGGTGTCTTCCTCGTCACGCAGGTCGATAAGCCCGTGGCGGTGCTTCCAGGGACCTCCGGGCCGGCCTATCCCGAGATGTTGCGCACGGCGGGGATCGAGGGCCAGGTAATGGCGCAGTTTGTCGTCGACTCGGCCGGTCGCGTGGAGCTCTCCAGCTTCACCGTGCTGGAGAGCGAGCATCCGCCCTTTACGGCGGCGGTGCGCAGCGCGCTGTCGCGCATGCGCTTTCTCCCCGCCGAGGCACGCGGCGCGCGGGTCGCGCAACTGGTGCAGCAATCGTTTCAGTTTTCCGTGCGACGCGACTGAGCGACTTTGGCAGCACAGGCCAGCGGGAGTGGACTCCGGCGCGTAAGCTCAGGTTGCTCCGCGAGCTTCGCTCCTCGCCTCTCCCCGTTGGCCCTCCTCAGGACGCCGCTCATGTCCGCACCATCGTTCGTCGTTCGTTTTCGTGCTGCGGTTGCGCTGCTGCTGGCCTCATCGATCGCCGTCGGCTGCGCCGGATCATCGCAAACTGCTCGCGGTGACGCGCGAACCGCCAGCACCACCGGTACACCGCGCGTTGGCCCGCGCACGGGGTCGGTGATGGTGGTGGGCGGCGGCCAGCAAGGTCCCGAAGTGTTCGCGAAGTTCATCGAACTCGCCGGCGGCCCCGATGCGCTGATTGTGGATGTGCCCACAGCGGGCGGTGATTCCATCGACACCTCCGACGGCGGACGCGGCCTCAAGAACGCCGGGGCGCGCAACGTGGTGGTGTATCACACCACCAGTCGCACCGTGGCCGACGCCGATAGCTTCGTGGCGAAAATTGCGAATGCGCGCGGCGTGTGGTTTGGCGGTGGTCGTCAGTACCGGCTCGTGAACTCGTATGCCGGTACGAAATCGGAGCGCGCGTTTCAGGCGGTGCTCGATCGCGGCGGCGTGGTGGGCGGTTCATCGGCCGGCGCCTCTATCCTTGGCGACTATCTCGTGCGCGGCGCGCCGTCCAACGACAATCGCTGGTACAATCATCCGCAGTTCCTCAAGGGCTTCGCGTATTTGCGCGGCGTGGCAATCGATCAGCATGTGGTGGCGCGTGAGCGACTCCCCGACCTGCACGACTCCCTTACCTCGCGTCGCCCCGACCTGCTCGGTATTTCCGAAGACGAAGGCACCGTGTGGGTGGTGCGCGGTGACAGCGCCGAGATCATTGGACGCAACAAAGCGTTCGTGTATAACGGTCGTGATGCCAACGACGCCGGCAAGCCGTTCCTTACGCTACGTCCCGGCGATCGTTACAACCTGGCCACGCGCCGCGTGGTCTCGCGCGCCATCAGCGCGACGCCACTCACCCAGAAGTTCGTAGATAACCTGTTTGCCTCGTACGGCGACGCGGCCCGTGGTGGTGCCACGGTGCTGGTGGCGCAAGGCGGTAAGGTGCTGGTGAACCGGGCGTACGGCATCGCCGCGCAGCGCCGCCTCACGCCCGAAACCGGTGTGCCGAACTTCGCCCTCGGTGCATTGTCGGACGTGTTGAACGCGGCCCTCGCCCCCGACAGCACGGGTCGCATTAGCGCCGCGTCGGTACGGCGCGTCACGGGCATGGGCGGCACGCAGCGGCTCGCCTACGACAGCACCACGAAACGGTGGACCGGTAGCGTGGACGATCTGTATCGCTTCGATCAAGCCCGTACCGCGCAGAATGCGGAGCCGAAGGGATTTGGTATCGACACCGAGCGTGGCGAAGTCGTGCAGCGCGTATTCAGCAGCAGCGACGGACATCGTGCGGCGTGGGTGCGATACCCCGAGCGCAAGACCACCATCATCCTGCTCACGAACGACGATCGCTTTGACGCGAAGTCGGCGGCCGCGCGGATCGCCGAACGACTGTTCGCGCGGTGAGGCTGCGCACGGCGGCTTTGACCTGGGCCGTGGTCGGCGCCACGTCGATCGGCACGGCGCTCGGTGCACAGCGCACGCGACCAACGTTTGACGTGCCGGCGTGGGCGTTCCCCACGTCGCCGGCACCGAACCCAGCGCCCAAGCCCGACAGCGTGGTGCTGCATCGCGTGCCGAACTCCGATCGCAGCTACACCATGCGCCAAGTGGGGAACGGGTTTGATATTCCCGACTGGTTTCCGAACGCACATCCAGTCATGCCGTCGTCGGTGCAGTACGGTGTCACCCCGAATGCCCGCGCCTGTGGATATTGCCATCTGCCCGACGGACAAGGACGCCCGGAGAACGGCACGCTCGCGGGTTTGCCGGCCGACTACATCATCCGGCAGGTCGCGGCATTCAAGAACGGCACGCGCCTCTCAGCCAATCCGGTGCTGAGTACGAACAGCATGCACACGCTGGCAAAATGGGTGGCCGACTCCGACGTCGTGACGGCCGCGCATTACTTCGAGCAGCTCACGCTCACCCGTCGGAACCGTGTGCTCGAGGTCTCGCGGGTGCCGAAGACGCGCATCGAGGTCATGCTCTACGCCTACGGCGACGCGGGTACCGAGCCGATAAACGGCCGTCTGATCGAGGTGCCCGAAACGTTCGCGCGCCACGAACTGCGAGATCCCGGCGTACCGTACATCACGTATGTGCCGATCGGCAGCATCGCGCGGGGAGGTCGTCTCGCCACACGCGGCCCCGCCGGACCGGCCACGTCGTGCGTGGCGTGCCACGGGGCGGACCTGCTGGGCAAGGATGCCGTGCCACCCATCGCCGGACGCGCGCCGTCCAACATCTTGCGTCAGCTCATCAACTTCCGCACCGGAGCCCGACACGACTCAGCCAGCGTGACCATGGCTCCCGTCGTGGAGAAGCTGACGGTGAGCGACATGGTCGCGCTGGCGGCCTACGTGGGATCGCGCGCGCCGAAGCGTGCGCGTGGCGCGATGTCGGACGCCGGACGGCGTTCGGGTCGGGTGCGCTAGCGATGACGGCGTGCCGATCGTTCGCCGCCCTCGGTGCCGTGGCAGCCCTCGTGATGCTCGGTGGGTGTGGCGCGCAGCGGGACACACCGTCACCGGCTATCGACCGGGCGTTCGATGCACTGAGCGGCGCCGAGATCACCGTAGCGGTTGCAGGAGCGCGCACGCAATCGCAGGTCAGTACCACGGCGCGTGTCGTATCGGTATGGCTTGAAGAGCCCACGAAGGATTCGGTCCTCGCTGGGCGCCCGTCGGGCCGTCGCGCGCGCGTGGTCACCTTTGACGCCGCGCGCGACGAGACGGTCGAGTCGATCGTGGACATCGG
>JBBQAK010000278.1:0-5306 GCA_038316215.1 Gemmatimonadales bacterium
CGCGTAGCTCTGCATCCAGCGGCGCAGTGTATCCGGGCGACGGACCCGATGCCCGGCTTCGACGAAGTCGCGGTCGACGATCCGGGCGAGATACCCATTGAGGTGCGCGCGACGTGCTCGGCCCGACAAGGGGCGGATGCCTGGAAGACCGGACGAGACGATCTCGCGGGCGTACGCGGATATGTCTACCGTCGTCCGGCCGGTGATGTTGCCCTTGGCACCGCTCAGCAGGTCGGCGAGCCGAACAGAAGTCGGGCCGAGGGAGCGCTCCGCCAGTGAGAGGGGACGCATGCGGATCGGCACGATCCGTCCGGCACCCGAGTGGGTTGGACCGTCGCCATCATCCTCCGGGACGGCGGACCCGGTCAGGAGGTAGCTCCCGGGGAGCGCGCCGTCGTCCACGGCCCGCCGAACGGCATCCCAAATCGGGCGATGGCGTTGCCATTCGTCGAAAAGCACGGGGGCGGCGCTGGCCAGGGCGACATCGGTGGCCGCCTCGACAATCGCACGCTGTGCCTTGTCATCGAGGCGGTAGACCGAGCGTGCTCGCCTAAGCGCCGTCTGCGTCTTCCCGACGCCCTTTGGCCCCTCCACCGCCAGTGCGCTCAACGCAGGCAGCAGTTCGTCGAGTTCGGTGTCGAGGATCCGGCGGATGTAGAGATCGGAAGAGCGGGGCGAGGGCATGGAGTGGTCGGTGGGTGTGCTAGACTACCTCTCACCCACAGTATACGCTACCTCTTACCCAGACGCTACCATACCTGCGCCACGCTAACTACGCTACCTCAATCACACGTCCGACGCTCCTTCTCCCCTAGGAAACATCGGCAAGTATCGTGCTTCACGCTAGGCAATGCGGTCGTCGGCACTCTATCAAGCGCAGCGCGATCCCCTGATGCGCGCGGTGCTCCACGTGAGCGCCGGCGCCAAGAGCGGGCCGAAGTGTCGATACACTTCGAGAGATTGTCGAGAGAGCGTGAGAGCGTACATGGCGGTCGGGGTGTTCGAAGCGGGCGGATCGGCGATGGCCGATCCGCCCGTTCGCATGTCAGCTCACCCACATCGCATTCGTGCGATTCGACGAATCCTCTTGCCACATAGTATTGATGCATACTATGTTTAAGTATAGCATTCGAAAGGCGAGGCCTCCGTGAAATCCAATTGGTTCTACATCCTGCTGTCTGTCGCCCCGGGACCGCGCTACGGTACCGCGATTCAGGACGACGTGCGCGCCCTCAGCGACGGCGCGGCGCGCCTCTGGCCGGCCACGCTGTACGGCTCGCTCGAGGAGCTGGTACGGCTCGGTTGGATCGAAGAAATCGCCGAGGATGAGCGTCCGGAGGGCGGCTCGGGACGCGAGCGATTCTACCGCCTCACGACGCAAGGGCGCGTGGCGCTCGAGCAGGAGAGTGCGCGCCTCGAGTCGTTGGCGCGCGTGGCGCGCGCGAGACTCGCCGTACCGGAGGTCTGCGCATGAGCCGCGACCTCGATGTCACCACGCGTCACGCCTTCTGGCGTGCGGCATACCGCGCCCTGCTGGTGTTGCTTCCACGCACCCTGCGGGAAAAACACGGCGGGGCGATGGCCGAGTTGTATGCTCGCGAACTCGAGCGCACCGAGGCGCATGGGCAAGGCACGTCCTGGCGCGTGGCCCTGTCTGGTCTGGCGGATCTCGTGGGGCGCGGCGCATACGAACGCGTGGTCGAAGAGCGCGCGGCGCTGAATGGGCCGAACGTGCAGGTGCTGCGCCAGTTGGCGACGGCGTTCGTGGCGGCGCTCGTCGCACTCACCACGGTGATGCTCGCCACGTCCGTCTGGCGTCAGCAGCTCAGACTGGGCGTGCACGAGCTGACGATCGGTTCAGCGCTCGAGACAAGCATTTTCTCCATACCGTTTATCGCCGCCCTCACGATCCCGATGTCGGTGTTCGTGGCCGTGCTGTGTACGGGCACTCGTGCAGCGGCCGACGGCGCAGAACGACTACGACAGCCCGGAGCACACGAGCGCAGCGGACGGCTGCGCCTCGCCCCGCTGATCGGTATCGCATCAGTCGTCGCGCTGTTCGGTTTGGCGTGGAACGCCGAGGTCGTACCGCGGGCGAACGCGCGACTTTCCTCGCTGTCCGCGGGCAAACACGTGCTGGCGCCCAACGATCGCAGCATGACGCTGAACGAACTGCGTATGGCGTCACGGCAGGTCGCGCAGCAACGCGCCGCCAACCCAACGGCCGCACTGCGCCAGACCGCCACCGGCTACAGCATCGAGATCCACAAAAAGTTCGCCATCGCTGCCGCCTGCGTGGCATTGGCGCTCCTCGCTGCCGGCATCGCCCGGCGCGTACCACACGCGGGCCTCGCCGTACAGCTGCTCGCGAGTCTCGTGGTGTTCACCGGCTACTACGTTGCCCTGATGACAGGCGAGTCGCTGGCCGACCGGAATGTGGTGTCGCCGGCAGTCGCCATGTGGAACGCCAACGCCCTGGCGCTAGGCCTCGCGCTGCTCGCGCTTCGGCAACGCGGCTTTCATGCCGATGCAACCTTGCACTACGGGCGCAGCTTCTTCTCCAGATAGGCGGCGATCGCCGCGTTCACACGCTGCTGATTCGCGTGCCGCATGAAGTGGTGCGTGTCATCCACGATGGTCATCTCCTCAAGGTCTACGTTGCGCGCACGCAGCCGCTGAATGAGGTCAACCGTTTGCGCGAAGCGCACATTGCGATCATCGTCGGCGTGAATGAACAGCACCGGCGAGCGCCAGGTGCTCACCGCACTCACCGGCGATGAACGCCAGGCGAGCCGTGCGAGCGTGTCGATCTGTGCTGCGGACCGTTCAAATCGCCACGCGGTACCGCCGAATCGCGAGCCGAGGTCGGCGGTCATGTCGTGCACACCGTGGATATCGACGCCAGCGGCAAACAGGTCGGAGTTGCGTCCCAAGCCGAGTGCGGTGAGGTAGCCGCCGTAGCTCCCTCCGTAAATACCGATGCGCTTCGCGTCCACGTTCGGTTGCGCGCGCAACCATTCACCGGCGGCCTTCACATCGAGATACTCCGATGCGCCAGCCACGCCGGCACGGGGTGGACGATGGAAGTCGTGGCCGTAGCCGATCCCGAGCCGGTAGTTGATCGAGAGCACGACGAAGCCGCGGCTCGCGAGATACTGGTTCATCGCATAGGCGTTCCAGTAGTAGTCGCCGTAGTGCCATCCCAGCAACATCTGGCGTGGTGGACCGCCGTGCACGTACACGACGGCGGCCTTTCTTGCGCTGCCACCCGCCGGCGGCTCGAAGAGCTGCGCATGGACCTGCACGCCATCAGACGACGTGTACACGACCGGCTTCGGGATCACGAGTTGCGCCGCGGGAAAATCACCGGACGATGGCGACGCACCGATGGCAAGACGCGAAGTGCTCGCACTCGCGTCGGCGTTCCCATCGGCCTCGAGCACGAAGGGGGCAGGGACACGCTGCGCATCGCCACCGATCGCAGCGATCCGTCCGGTGCCCATGGCGATGGGCATCCACTCCACGCCGGTACCTGGCGTGAGCACAGTGGGTGCCGCGCGATCGACGGGCACGCGCACGACATGACGACGGTCGATATCGTTCGGCGTGCGTCCCAGATTGCCCGCGTACAGCAGTGAGCGGCCATCCTGCGACAGTGAGATGTGCTCCGCCATGTGGTCGCCTGGCGTGAGCAGCATCGGTCGCTCGGTACCGCGAGCGGTCATCGAATACAGGTGGGGCCATCCGTCTTGGTACGACAGGAACGCGATCCGATCGCCAGCAGTCCAGTGGAGATTGACGCCGCCGTCGGTGCCGGGCACGCTGCCTCTGAGCGTGTTCTCACTCTGCCAGCGCCGCGTGGCCTCGCCGCTGGCCACGTTCGCCACCCAGATGCCCCATGGTGCTGGCTGAATATCGGAGCTGCGCGGTGGAGCGCCGCCGGCACCCGCACGACGGGCAAACACCAGCCACTGGCCGTCGGCAGACCACCGCGGCGACCAATCCCGATTCGTACTCGGCGCGATGTACTGTATTGGAGTCTCTGCATTGCGGTAGATCGCAATGAACGCATGATCACCGCGCCCCGATACGAAGGCGATACGTGATCCATCTGGAGAGAATTGCGGGTCGGAGGCATCGCCGCGTTGATCGAACAGTCGCACAGCGGGCTTGCTGCCATCGACCGGTACCATCCACAGCTGGCGCGCGCGCCGAAACACGACGACGTCGCCCTTGGGCGAGATGACCGGATCCACGCCTTCGCCGAGTGAGACTGGCGCTCCACCGGTGAAGGCCACCGACCAGATCTCGGTCTTATTTGGAAAGGGTGCGGCGGTTGGATTGACGGGCAGGGGGTCGTCGAAGTTCGCGCCGAAATCGCCGCCGCGCAGGTACACCACGCGACTGCCGTCAGCGGACAACTGCACGGCGTTCAGCTCTTGCCCATCATCATCGAGATACGTGGTCAGGCGGCGCGCGGTAAAGCGTGGCCCTTCCGCCACCCACACGTTTCGCATACCGCGTTCGTTGAGCGTCCATGCCAGGCGTTCGCCGGTCGCCGCTGCGGTCAGATTGGTGGCGAACGGCGCGCTCATGATCTGGTCGAGCGTGAACGGCGATGACTGTGCCGGAAGCACGGCGGGCAACGCCAACAGGGCGAGGCCCGCCATGCGGGCACGCACGCAGGCACGCACACAGGCACGCACGCGCGACGGTGTACTGATCATTCAGAACCTCTGGGTGTCGTGGGTCGACTGCGCGCGCCGAGAAATGCGTGAGCACGCGACACCCCAAGCTACGTGGCACCGACCGTCGGTGCGCTACTTGACGATCAGATTATTCACGACCGTGTAGCCCGGCGCCTTCTCCTTCGCGACCGCTTCGGCATGCGTCTTCTGCGCGGCGCTCTTCACGCTGCCGTTGAGCGTGACGGTCTTGGTGTCCTTATTGGAATCCACATTGATCTCGCTTGCGTCGATGGTCGCATCGGCCATCAAGGCCAACTTCACGTCGGCGGTCTCGGCCGCTGCGTCCATCGATGCGCCCGCGCTGGCGGCGGCTTCGCTCGTGGCTTCCGCCGCGTTCTTCGTATCTTCCTTGGCGCCTTCGGCCGTGTTTCCGCAGGCGGTCGCGATCCCAATCGTGCTGGCGAGCAAGAGGAGCTTGAAGCGTGTCATAGTCGACTCCGGTTGGCTGATGATGCGAATGCACTCGTTCGGTTGCCCGCGACCTACGCAACAGCCGTGCCCGTACGACGCACCATGGTTGAGCCAGGCGGCGTGTAACCGGAGCTTCCCGCTCAGCCC
>JBBQAK010000326.1:0-4669 GCA_038316215.1 Gemmatimonadales bacterium
ATGGTCGAGTCGCCGGGTAGAGTGCCTGATCACCGTGGGCAGTCTTCGGAAAATACACCGGGTAGGGGCGGTCCTTCCATTAATATGGGGGATACCCCGTAGTGTGGTATGCGCGTGTTCCCGCACTCGCGTCGAATCTCCGTCGAGAAGCCCATGCGTCGCGTAGTTCCGTACATCATGGCCCGCGTAGAGGACGTTCGGCAACGCGAAGAGCGCCTGTCGTTGTTGCTGAGCGTTCTCATCGGCGCCTTGGTCGGTCTGGTTGTCGTCGCGTTCGTCCTGCTCACGGGCAGCCTGGCAGCCGCTATTTATCCCATCGGCTCGTCCCCTTGGCGTCGTGTGCTCGCGCCAACGCTCGGCGCGCTCGTTACCGGTGTGTTGCTGATCCGGTTCTTCCCCGAGGCTCGCGGCAGCGGCATCCCGCAAACGCGCGCGGCGATCTTCATTCATGACGGTCGCATCTCGCTGCGTACGGTCGTGGGGAAATTCACCTGCTGTGTCATATCCCTCGCCAGCGGTATGGCGCTGGGTCGCGAAGGACCTTCTGTGCACCTTGGGGCAGGGATCACCTCGGTGATCGCGCGGCACCTGGGTCTCAGCGCGGCGCGGGTGAAGTGGCTCATTCCCGTCGGCGCGTCGGCCGCGTTGGCGGCCGCGTTCAACACGCCGATCGCGGCGGTGCTGTTCGCGCTCGAAGAAATCACGGGCGACATGCACGCACCGATCCTCGGTTCCGTGGTGCTCAGCAGCGTGACGTCGTGGATGGTGCTGCATCTGGTGCTCGGCGACGAGCCGCTCTTCCACGTCGCGGCCTATTCCCTGGTCAGCAGCTGGGAGCTGACGGCCTATGTCGCGCTCGGCGTGGTTGGCGGTCTGGGTTCGGTCGCCTTTGTCCGGCTGCTGCTCGCGCTCCGCAAGCGATTCCTCGCGCTGCCGGTGTCAACGCGTTGGCTCCAACCCGCCGTGGGTGGACTCGCCGTTGGTGTGCTCGGGTTCTTTGTGCCGCAGGTACTTGGTGTGGGCTACGATCATGTGGATCGCGTGCTCGACGGTGAGGTCGTGCTCCGTCTCGTCATCATGTTTGCGGCGCTGAAGATCGTCGCGACCGCCCTGTGCTATGCGTCAGGAAACGCCGGCGGCATCTTCGGGCCGAGCATGTTCATCGGCGCGATGATTGGGGGGGCGGTGGGCGAGGTGGCGCACACGTTGTTCCCGCTCACAACAGCCGGCCCTGGTGCGTACGCATTGGTCGGCATGGGAACGGCATTCGCCGGCATCATCCGCACACCGTTGACGTCCGTCATCATGATTTTCGAGGTGACACGCAATTATTCGATCATCGTGCCGCTGATGATCTCGAACATGATTGCGTTCTATATCTCGCGGACGCTGCAGCGTGCACCAATTTACGAAGCGCTGGCCCATCAAGATGGGATTCACCTGCCATCGGGAGCTCCGGCGCAGCAGTCCGCCCGCATGGAGATTGGCGTAGCGATGTCGCCCGCGCCACACGAGCTCATGACCTCGTGGACCGTACGGGAGGCAATGGCGCGCGTAGGCGAGGGAACGCACGAGTCGTATCCCGTGAACGATGCGGACGGGTTCGTGACGTTGGTTCGACGACAGGAGCTCGCGGTGGCGCACCGCGATGGACTCTCCGACGTGACACTGGGCGCGCTGATCGTGCCTGACGTTTCTGGGGAGGAAGAGCCACCGTCTCGTCCGGCACTGCATGTCGACGAATCGCTGGCGCATGCCTTGGCGCGCATGGGCGACACCCGACAAACGACCTTGCCGGTCGTCAGCCGAGGCAACGCGCGGACGCTGCTCGGAGTCGTGACGCTGACGGACATTCTCGAGGCATTCGGAGTCGACAGCGTGGAACAGCTGGGCGGGGAGGATTTGCCTCGATGATCCGGCGAGGGACGGTGCCGGCCATCCGCGTCAGCAATGCGGCGTTTGTGTGGAGGATGGCGCTACTCGTGGCGATCACCGCGGTGATGCTCATTGTCGATCGCAGCTTGGCGGGTGCAGAGTCGCGCGAGAACCTCGCCCGAGCAGCTGCCCTCTACGGCCAGGGTATGTCACTGCTCGGTGCCGGAGAAGCGCACGAGGCGAGCGATCGCCTGGCATCGGCGCTCGCCATGCAGCGAGGAAATGCGCAGTACGCGCGTGCGTTGGCACGTGCGACGCTGGCGGACGATCGTCCGGCGCAGGCGGAGCGCATCCTCCTGCGGTTGGTGGCCAACAACGGTTCGGACGGTGCCGCGAATCTCCTGCTGGCGGAGCTGACGCAACGTTCGAATCGGTTCGTGGAGGCCAAGTCGTTCTATCACCGCGCCGTGTACGGCAGCTGGGGGAGTGACTCGATTCCGCAACGGGCTCGCGCGCGGTTTGCGCTCGTGGAATTGCTCGCGCAGCAGCACGATAGTGCGGAGTTGCTGGCGGAGTTGCTTCCACTGGAGGCCGAGTTCGCGGACAGTGCGGCCATACGGCGTCAGCTGGCGGGCCTGTTCGTGCGGGGCGGTGCGCCTCAACGTGGCGCGCGAATATACCGCGAATTGCTGCGCGCGAATTCCCGAGACACAACCGCCTATGTTGGCTTGGGCGCGGCGGCGATTGAGATGGGATCGTACCAATCGGCACGGGCTAATTTTGCCGAAGCACTTCGGCTGGATAACCACGACACCACCGTGGCTGCCCGCCTACGGTTGAGTGATTCCCTGGTGGCGATGAATCCCCTGGACCGTTCGATCGGGGGCCGGGAGCGCTTTGTCCGCAGTCGCGGACTGGCTGAACAAACGCTGCTCGCGGTGGCGCCCTGCGCCGCGATTGATTCCGTGGCGCGTGAACTCAGTGACTCCCTGCAAACGGCACTGCTTCGTCGGAGGCGCGCGCGCGACGAGGGTGTTGATGGCGAGCGTCTCTTACAGCTGGCTGGGTCCGCGTGGTTCTATCGCCCACTCAGCTGCGCACCGCGCGCCGCCGGCGGGGCACTGGCGGTGCTGCACGCACAGTTGCGTCAGTAGGCCGCGCACGGGCATTGGGCTACTTCCGCTTCGCGATGGACGAGGACGTCCGTCGCTTCGGGACGTCGTCTTCGAACAGCATGGCTGCGGGTTGATCGCTCAAACCCATCGCGTCGGTCAGCGCCGACAAGCCCGTCGACAGCGTCAGGAGTTGGTCGGCAGGTAGCGCCTCGAGAGCCTCCATCAACATCGATGTCGGTGCGCGTGGTGCGGCGCTGAGCACGGTGCTACCGGCGCGTGTGATCGAGATGGATGCGCGTCGTCGGTCAGTGGGGTCGGTCGTTCGCGAGACCAGGCCGGCGTGTGCCAGCCGGTCGACAACGGCCGCCACCGAGGATCGATCAGTGAGGGTCTGTTGCGCCAGCTCGGACAGCGAGGCGGTGCGCTGGTCACTGAGCGCCCACAGGACAAACAACTGGGCCGCACTGATCCCAGTCGCCGCCTGCGTCTCTGTTGACGCCAGCCGGAGCGCCCGCAGAATCCGGCGGAACGCATTGACGGCGGTCGAGATTTCCCGACGCGCGGAATGGGCGCTGCCGGAATTGGGGGATGCGGTGGTCATGGTGAAAAGTCTGGTCGGGTCTCTCACGAAGCAATGAGTGCCACGCCAAATCATGAAACGGTGTGACGCGAGCGCGTCAATAATCGATGTCGACATGCTGCGTACCGGCAGGTGCGCCGAGCAACGCGATTTGTGCCGACTTTGCGCAAAACTATTGACGCGATCGTGCTCAGTTGCGACAATAAAAATCTATCGTGTTCACACTCTGGAGGATCTGAATGCCGTTCTTCTGTGCGCCGAGGTTTTCGCGCCTGATTGTAGCGAACGTATTGCTCTGTTTGCTTTCCGACTCCTTGGCTGCCCAAAGTGCCGTCGATCGGATGAAGAAGCGTGCGGAAGAAAGCACCAAACAAAAGATCGAAGACCGGGTCAATCGAAAGGTCGACGGTGCGATCGATAAAACACTTGATAGCGCCGAGAATGCGATGAGCTGTCTGGCGACGGACAAGGCGTGCATTCAGAAGGCCGAGAAGGCCGGCAATGCCGTGATTCTCACGGATGCCGACGGCAAAGAGGTATCACGCAAGCCGGCGGCGACCAAGTTGGGAGCAAGTGGTGCTGCCGCCGACGACGGAGCGTCACCAGCGGCCCGTCCGCGTGTGGGTGAAGGCGCGTGGGCGAACTACGATTTTGTGCCGGGCGAGCGGCCGTTGATGTTCGATGACTTCAGCAAGGATGTTGTGGGCGACTTTCCGCGCCGACTGGAGGCGTCCGAAGGGAATGTCGAATTGGTGATGTGGAAGAACGAGCGCTGGCTGCAGATGAGCGGCAGAAGAAACAAGTTTTATGTACCGGCGGGTTCACCGCTGCCGTCCCGATGGACACTCGAGTTTGAGCTGGTGTCCGATCTTGGAGAGTGCTGGGTATACCCCTCAGGCGAAGAGAGCGGCGACTACATGCGGTTCAGCGGCCGACATGACGGTGGGCTCACGCGTGCCGATGGTCGTGAAGTCGGGACGCGTGGCACGGATGACGCGCTGCGAAGCACGCCGTTCACGGCCCGAGTCATGGTCGACGGTCGTTACGTGAAGGCCTACGCGAACGAGCAGCGAGTGGTGAACATCCCGAATCTCGATTA
>JBBQAK010000264.1:0-5613 GCA_038316215.1 Gemmatimonadales bacterium
CGCGACCGGTAGATGCGCGAGCCGCCCAGAATCACCGTGTTGGCATCCTGCGGATCGACCTCGAGCACGAGGTCGTACGTTCCCTGCGTACCGAAGTCGAGTCGCGACTGACCGCCGTACACGCCCTGCGCGGACAACACCGTCGGCGTGGCGCTGGCGCCATCAAGGCGCACCAGCTTGTCCATGCGAGCGGCGACCACCTCAACAGCCCACACCGAATTCGGCGTGGTGGGCGAGACCGCCAGGGCAATGCGCTGCACCGTCGTGCCGGTCGTGTACACCTGCTGCCACGTGGCTCCACGATCGGTAGACCGGTACACCCCATTCGCGGTCGTACCCGCTCCCGCGCGCGCAGCCCACACGATGTTGTCGTTGGCCGGATCAAACTCCACATCGGACACGAAGCCAGACTGTACTGTGGTCCACGTCGTGCCGCTGTTGGTGCTGCGATGAAGCCCGTTGTTGGCCGCATACAGGACGACACTCGTATTCTGCGTGCCCGCCACGCTCGGTGCTACACGAATCCGATAGGCGCGCGTGTTCTGCGTGCCGTTCACTGGTGCCAGCACGCCTGCGCCGTTGATCTCAGTCCACGTGGTGCCACCGTCGAACGAACGCAGCAGTCCACAGCCGTTTGACTGCGTGGGCTCGCCCGTGCCCACGTACACGATATTCGGGTTCACCGGATCGATCGCGATCGAACCCGTATTCAGTGAACACTGATTGTCGGTAAGCGGCGTCCACGTAGCTCCACCATTGGTGGTGCGCCACACACCACCACTCGCCGAGCCGGCGTATACAATGCTCGGATTGGTGGGGTGAATCGCGATCGCGCGAATACGTCCGCCGTCGGCATTCGGCGACGAACCATAAAATCCGCTGGTCTGAAATCCGAAGGGACCGACCGAGCGCCACGGTGGCACTTGCATGCTCGATTGCGCGCCCGACCGTACACTTGCTGGTGCGCGGAATGACGTGGCCCGTGCGGCGTACACCGGGTTCTGCGTGTACTCGTCATACGGATACGCGCGCAGCCGCTCCATCCACTCGCGCCGCACTTCGAAGCCGGCCTCGCGCTGTTCCTGGACCTGCGCCTGCGCCACGCGCGATACCGCAACCAGCAGCGCCAACGCAAAGACCTTCCGCGCCGCGTTCACTTGATCACCGCTAGCGGAAGCACTGTCGTGCGCTCACGCACATCGGTCGCATCAGACATGTGCAACTCGCTCAGTTGCAGCGTGAGCGACGAATACGTACTGGCCCCAGCGGTCACTCCCCGCTGCACGAAGCGCACGCGCGCGAACATGTCGCTGGGAAAGCCTGTCGCATGCGCCGCCGCTATCATCACGCGCCCGCGCGCCGCGTGCACCGCACGCAGCGCGCCGTCGCTCGGCGAAACATCACTGAGATAGCGGAGCTGCGTAGTGTCGTACTCCACCGCCGCCGTCATGCTCACCGCCTTCGCGATCTCACCGGCGGTCTCGAGTCCGCTCACGCGCACGTCCACTGTGATCACGCTGTCGCCGGCCATGGCCGGCGTGACGAGCAACTGCGCACTGGGCTGCGCGCTCGGCAACGGACTCACGGCCCCATCTCCCAACGTGTCTCGGCACGCCGTGGCCAGTAGCGACGCGCCAAGCGCAGCGGCGAGCACGGCAGACGATGGCAGACGTGATGTTGTCGTACCTGTCATTTGATCACCACCGGATATTGTAGGGCCGACGCATTGCCGAGGAGCGACTGCTGATTGAGATCGAGCAGTTCGACGTGTCGCAGCACGAACTGACTGGTGCCGAGTTGCGTAGGAGTGAAGTCGAAGCGTCCGAGCGTGATCACGCCCGTCATACCCGTTGCACTCGCAATGGAGATGCGTGTGGTACCGGAGTTGACATCAGTCACGATCACCGGCGAGCCTACGGTACCCGCCACGGTGCCCGTGAGTCGTAGCATGGACGGCGTAGCCAATTCAGTAGGCCACGCGAACACCAGCTGCGCGGCACCCACGGTGGCGCCTCGCGTGTCCAGCGACAGCGTCACGGAGAATGGCGTGTTGCGTGTGTAGTCGAAGCGCGTGATGTCGGCGCGCAGCACCGGTCCGGTGGTACGCGTGACGTTCACGAACACCGAATCGAGCGCACCGCCGTTGACCGAGGTCTGTGCGACAATCCAGGCCTGTCCACCAAGCCGCGCGGTGATACGTCCATCCGTGGCAACCGTCGCAATACTGGGCGACCGACTCGCATAGGTGATTGACGGCGTGATCACCACGCCTTCGCTGTTGAGCACCACCGGGGTGAGCTGCAGAGTGCCGTTCACGTCCAACTCGTTCACTCTCTCCGAGGCCAGTCCGTAGCGCAGCGTGATCGACGACGCCACGTTGAACGTGACCGGCAGGCTTACGGTGGCTGCATTCGTCGACGTGAGCGCCACGATGGCCTGATAGGTATTGGTGTTCAGCGCCGACGGATTGGCGCGGAGTGCGAGTCGTGCGGGATTACTGAGCACCGTGGCCGACAGCCATCCACTGGCACCGATATACGTCACGCTGGTGCTGAGATTCGCAGCGGCGGTGCAACTGCCGTTGGTATCGGTGATCGTGAGTGTATCGACCACGGCGGTGCGGAGCGCAAAGCCCGCGAGCGTGCGCGTCGGAGCTGACAGCGCCAGCTGCGGCGCCCGCGAGGCATCGCAGGGCGTAATCGAGATGGGCAACGTGGGCAGTCCCGACGCCGAGAAGAGCAGCGTGCGCGCTCCCCCATTTCCGGTCACGGTCAGATTGGTAAAAGTGACGACGCCATTGGTGGCCGGTGCGGAGGCACCCGTCAGCGCGCCACCGCCCGAGGAAATCGAGGCCGTGACGGTGAGCGTGGCGTTCGTGGCCAGATTACCCGCGTCGTCGAGCACATCGAGTACAGGCTGCGTGATGAACGGCGAATTGAGGCCACCGCCCGCTGGTGTCAAACGGAACGCCAGCGAGGCCGCCGGTCCGGCGCTCAGCGAGAACGTGGACGTATTCACCGGCAGGAGACCGCCGGCCGAAAAGGCCAGAGAGCGGGGTCCGGCCAGTCCTGACACAATGAGCTGTGAGAAGGCGGCGATGCCCTGCACCGACGTTACGGTGGTCACGCCACTGAGCGTACCGACACCCGACGCGAAGCTCACACTCACCGGCACACTGGCTGTGGTCACGAGGTTGTCGAGCCCGTCGCGCACTTCGATCACTGGCGAGGTGCTCAAGGTGGTTCCGGACAGCGCGTTCACCGGTTGCGTGCGCACGAACAACTTGGCTGGCGCACCGGCGGTGACGGTCACGCCGATGGAACCTGTGACGCCCAACGACGCCGCGCTGATCGTGGTGCTGCCTACCGTGGTCGCCGTCACGATCCCCTCGGGCGACACGACGGCGACGGCGGGTGTGCTCGAGCTCCACACCACTGTCGGCGACGTGACCAGCTGCGCGCGCTTGTCGGTCACACGTGCCGACAGTTGCAGCGTAGAGCCGGCCGACACCGTCCCGCTGCCACCGTTGGCCGACAGGGAGACCACCGGGGCGACATCGGGTGTGACCGGATCACCGCCACCGCACGCTGCCAACAGCATCAGCGCGGCGACACGCGCCGCCGCGCGTATTCTCAACATCGTCGAAGACATCATCGGAGTCGTCATCATGGCTCCTGAATCGTCACCATCACCGGCGCGCTCGTGCCACGCGCGTTCGACACCGTGAGGGCATACCGCCCCGGGCTCCACAGCATCGGCGCCGCGCCACCGCCACTCGGCACACGATCCGGCAGCGACAGCGCGATCACGGTGCCCTGGTCGCGTGACGTAACGGCGGCCACCGTGATCGGCCCCACCGTCACCGTGTTGGTGGTCGCGTCGAAGCCGGTGCCGCGAATGGTGATGTCATTCGGCTGCCCCACGCGCAGCACGATCGGCTCGGGACGCACGTCATCTACGGCCACCACGGCCGACGATGCAGGCGCCGCACGCCGGCACGACGCGCCAATCACAAGCACCAGCAGCGGCAGAAGCCAAACAGGGACGGGACGACTCATGTCACCTCAAGAGAAAACACAGCCATTCGGCCGTGTGCAGACTAGACGATAGCCCGAGACGCGCAGGGTCCGCCACCGCTTTCCGTCTTTCCAATTCCAAGCAGTTGTTGTTGCCGTTCTTCGCGAAGCACGCGAAGAACAACTTTTCTTTTACACCCGTTTCCAAAAGTCGGAGTAAAGAAGGGCGAACACTGAAGCACAGATCAGCACCACGGCCGAGAAAGCGATGGCGTGCGGGGCCGACACCACGCGAGCCAGGGCACCGATCATGAACGAGCCCACGGCCTGGGACAGTCCCACGAACACGAGACTGTAAAAGGCCATCAGTCGTCCGCGGTACTTCTCCTCCACCAACAGCTGCAGCACTCCATTGGAGAGCGCGTTGAAGGTGATCATCGCGACCCCCGTAGCGAAGAGCAGCACGTACGCCATCGTCAGCGTGGTCGTGTAGGCAAAGCCCAGTAGCAGCGTGGGAAAGGCGAGGCCGGCCGTCATCAGAATGCGCCCCTTGTGGGCGGCGTGCGACAGTGGCCCGGCCACCAGTAGGGCGCCCAGGAGGCCTCCCACCCCGACCGTGGCCAGCAGCGACCCGTAGCCGCCGGCGCCCAGCCCTAACTGGTCGCGGGCGATAACCGGCATCATCGTGAGGAACGGGCCGCCCAGTATTGCGCCCACCGTGACCAGCGCCAGCAGGTCGCGCACCGGCCCCGGCGTAGCGAGATGCCGCAGCCCGTCGGCGGCACCCGTCGTGCTACGCTCCACCAGCTCGTGCATGCCGGTAACCGTGAGCCGCACCCGGTTCGCGATCTCCGGCGACGGGAGCGTGATGCGCATGAGCCCCCACAGGACCGCCACGAAACTCAGGGCGTTCAAGCCGAAGCACCAGGCGATGCCGAAGCGGCCGATCACCAAGCCACCGATGGCCGGCCCGACCACGCGGGCCAGATTGAAGCCGCTGGAGTTGAGGGCGATGGCCGGCTGCAGGTCCTCGCGACCCACCAGCTGGATGATCATGCTCTGGCGGGCGGGAATCTCGACCGCGCTGCTGAGCCCCTGCACGAAGGCGAGGCCGAGCAGAATGGGGATCGACGCGTGGCCGGTGATCGTGACCAGCCAGAGCACCGTGGCCTGTACGAAGAGAATGCCCTGCGTCACTCGCACGATGCGCAGCTTGTCGCCATGATCCACAAAGGCGCCGGCGTGCATGGAAAAGAGCACGATCGGCAGGGCCCCGATGGAGGCCACGAGCCCGACCACGAAGGCGCTGTTGGAGAGCTGGAGGGACAGCCAGCCCAGTGCCATCGTCTGCATCCACGTGCCGACGAGCGAGAGCGTCTGCCCGGTCCAGAAGATCCGGAAATTCCGGTGCGTGGCGAGAACGCGGAAGGGGTTTGAGGAACGAGCGGCCGTTGTCATGCGTAAACGAAGCACCATGGGATCCAGTTTGTTATCAGTCCGCCGGTCTTGACACGGCAGCGGGCAGGTGCTGAATGGCGCACGGACGTGACCACGCCAGCGCGCACCATGTTCTCCATGCGGCGCAGGATTTCAAACG
>JBBQAK010000286.1:0-5146 GCA_038316215.1 Gemmatimonadales bacterium
TGACGCACGGCTACTGGGTCGTGAAGTCGTCCGGCGACCCGGCCGTGCATGGCTTGCTGCAGACGGCGCCCCGCATTGCCGGCGTGTCGATCCTCATCAACCTGCCGGCGTTCGGCATCGTTGCGGCCATCACGATGCTGCTGCTGCAGGGCGTGAAGGAAAGCACGCGCGCCAACAACATCATGGTGGTCATCAAGCTGCTCGTGCTCGCGCTCTTCGTGATTGTGGGCGGCATGCACATCGACCCAGCCAACTACAAGCCGTTCGCGCCGAACGGTTTCCGCGGCATTCACCAAGGCGCCGCGATCGTCTTCTTTGCGTATATCGGTTTCGACGCGATCTCGACGGCCGCCGAAGAAACGAAGAATCCGCAGCGCAATCTCCCCATCGGCATTCTCGGTGGACTGGCCATCTGTACGCTGATCTACGTGATCGTCGGATTTGTCGCCACTGGACTCGTGCCCTACGAGCAACTGCGCAGCAGCGACCCCTTGGCCAAGGCACTCTCCATCGCTGGTCTCTCCACCGCCAGTTGGATCGTCGCCGCCGGCGCCGTTGTCTCGATGTCCGCCGTCTTGCTGGTCTTCCAGTACGGCCAGCCGCGAATCTTCTACGCCATGGCCCGCGATGGTCTGCTGCCCAGGTTTGCCGCCAAGTTGCATCCGAAAACGCGTGTACCGCACGTGACCACCATTATCACCGGTGTTGCCGTGGCAATCGGCTCACTGCTGGCCGATGACGCCGCCACGTACGACCTCACGAACATCGGCACGCTCGCCGCCTTTTCTGTGGTGTGCATCGGCGTACTGGTGCTGCGTATTCGTGAACCCGATCGGCACCGCCCGTTTCGCGTGCCCTTCGTGTGGCTCGTGACGCTGGGTGGGGCCGCCGCCTGTGTATTCGTGATGCGCGGGTTGCCCTCGAGCGCCTGGAAGGCGTTCGCCGTCTGGATGGTCATCGGCCTCTCGCTGTACTTCTCCTACGGGTACAAGAACTCGGTGCTGCGTCGTGGGAACGCACCGGTCTCTCCCGAATAAGTCTTCGTCCGCACCACGCCCACTCAAACCAGCATCATGGCTCATCAGCCTTCCAGCGCATCGCCGGCAGCACCGAGTAAGAAGTTCCTCGGGATCAGTTTCTCGCAGTGGATCATCATCTCGATGATCGTCGGCATCCTGATCGGATGGCTCGCGCCCGATTTTGCGCCGAACCTCAAACCCTTCGCGAACATCTTCCTGCGCATGATCAAGTCATTGATCGTGCCGCTGCTCTTCAGCACGCTGGTCGTCGGCATCGCCGGACACGGTGATGACATGAAGAAGGTCGGCAAGCTGGCGCTGCGCTCGATCATCTACTTCGAAGTGGTCACCACGGCGGCGCTAGTCATCGGACTCGTCGCCGTCAACACCGTGAAGCCGGGCGTTGGGTTGTCGATCGCACCGGCCGCCGGCAGCACGGAGGAATTCAAGGCGCTCGCGCAGAAAACACCGACCTTCGCCTCAGTGCTTGAGCATACGGTACCGGAGAGCTTCTTCGAAGCGGCGGCGCAGAACGAAGTTCTGCAGATCGTATTCTTCGCGATCCTCTTCGCCGTCTCGCTCGCACGTGTCGAAGGGCCGTCCAAAAAGATCATGCTGGACGGACTGCAGTCACTCAGCGAAATCATGTTCAAGTTCGTGGGTCTCGTCATGGCGTATGCGCCGATCGGTATCGGTGCCGCGATCGGTGTCACGGTCGGCAAAAGCGGACTCGGCGTACTGCTCAGTCTCGGCAAACTCGTCGGCACGTTGTACGTCTCGCTCATCGTGTTTGTCGTCTGCGTGCTGGTGCCCGTCGCGCTGATTGCGCGCATTCCCGTCATGCGCTTTTGGCGGACGGTCAAAGAGCCATGGCTGATCGCGTTCTCCACGGCGTCCAGTGAAGCTGCCTTCCCGCAGGCAATGCAGGCGATGGAGAAGTTCGGCGTGCCACGCCGCATCGTGTCGTTCGTACTGCCCACCGGGTATTCGTTCAACCTCGACGGCAGCACCCTCTACCTCGCCATCGCATCGGTTTTCGTGGCACAGGCGGCTGGTATCGACATGCCGATCGGCACCCAGCTGCTGATGATGCTCACCCTGATGCTCACCTCGAAGGGCGTGGCGGCCGTGCCGCGGGCGTCGCTGGTGATTCTGTCGGGCGCGCTCGCGCAGTTCAATCTGCCGCTCGAAGGGATCGCGCTCATCCTCGGCGTCGACGCCATCATGGACATGGCTCGCACGTCGGTCAATCTTCTCGGCAACTGTCTCGCCACCGCCGTCATGGCGCGTTGGGAAGGCGAGCTCAATATCCCGGCTGAGGAAGCCGTTCTGGCGTAAGCGTTCATCGACATGGGGATCATACAAGCCAGCATTCCGCTGTTCTTCGTCCTCATCGCGGCCGAGTTGCTTGTCACGCGACTCGGCCGTCGCTCGTTCTATCGGCTGAACGATTCCATCAGCGACCTCTCCGCCGGCACGCTGAGCCAGATTGCCGGCATCTTCACGAAAGTGCTGCTGATCGGGATTTTTGCGTGGCTGTACGACCGTGCGCGGATCCAGCGCTGGACGCCAATCCCGCCGTGGCCTGATGGTGTGATGCTGCAGCGAACGGCGGACGGCGCGTCGGTCGATTGGCCGGCGGTGATCGGGTGGTCCGGCGCCTTCGTGCTCATTGATTTGGCGTACTACTGGTTTCACCGGGTGTCGCACGAGGTGAACCTGTTTTGGGCCGGGCACGTGGTGCACCACTCGAGTGAGGAATACAATCTTGCGGTCGCGCTGCGGCAAAGTGCGATCGGTGGGGTGATTGGCTGGATCTTCTACGCGCCGCTCGCGCTACTGGGCATGTCATGGGAGCAGTTCGCTGTCTGCTACGCACTCAATCTCGTGTACCAGTTCTGGATTCACACACGCGCGATATCACGGCTCCCCGCTTGGGCCGAAGCGGTCCTCAACACACCGTCCCATCACCGCGTCCATCATGGCGTGAACCCGGCGTATCAGGACCGCAACTATGCGGGTGTGTTCATTGTGTGGGATCGCTGGTTCGGGACGTTCACGCCCGAGCGCGAGGAGCCGGTGTACGGACTTACCACGCCGCTGCGCAGTTGGAATCCGCTCTGGACGCAGGTGCACCAGTACGTCGTGATCGCACGCAATGTCCGACGGGCAACATCATGGCGTGATCGCTGGCGCTGTGTTTTCGCGGCGCCCGGGTGGCGCGCTGCCGGCGACGGCGGTCCGGTGATCGTTCCGCCGGTGTCGCGGCAGGCGATGATCACGTTTGATCCTGACATGCCGCTGGCACTGTCGCGTTACGCGCTGGTGCACTTCGCGCTCACTGTTCCGCCGGCGCTGTGGTTGCTCACCACAGCGGATCGCCTGCCGGCGCTACAGCTCGGGGCGGGGGCCTTCTACGTCGCACTCTCGCTGACCAACGTCGGCGGTGTGCTCGAAGGACGACGCTGGGCGTTCGCGGCGGAGCAGGCCCGCCTCGGCGCGCTCGGTGCGGCCTCGATGGCACTCCTCATACGCCACGAGGCGCCGCTCTGGATTGGCGGCGCCTCGTTGTGTTGCTGCGTGATCAGTGCCGTCGTGCTGTGGAACCACCGCTCGGCGTTCACGCTCTCCAGCGACGAGCGCATGGATCACGTGCACCGGGAACTGGCGGGGCGTTAGACCTCGACGCCCAACAAGCGGCGTGCACGACGCACGGCACCGCGTGCCGCATCCACCTCCTCCGCGCGCACCGTTGCACCAGGGACGGCGCTCTTCAAGCGCTGCTCGAGACGCTTCCGCACGAGGGAACCCTTCGACAGCAGTCCGCCCGCGAACGCCACGGGAATCGCGGCACGCTCGTCCATGAAACAACGACGAGCTAGCGTGCGAATGTGCAGCGACAGCTCTTCCACGCAGAAGCTGATGATCGCATTCGCGCGCAGGTCACCCGTCGCCGCCACTTTCGCGACCACCGGGGCGAGCGTTGCGTAATGCCCCGGTGTCGCGTCGGCGGCCCATGGAATCAAGTCATCGAGCGACTCCAGTTCGAGCGCGGTGAGAATGGCACCCGTGAGCGCCGTGTCAGGCTCGCGCCCATCGTGCGCCGCTGTGATAACGCTCAACGCACGGCGCCCCAGCCAGGCGCCGCTGCCTTCGTCGCCAATGTTCGGGCCCCACCCGCCACAACGCTCGAGTCGTCCATCGGGCGCGCGGGAATAGGCCACGGATCCGGTGCCTGAAATGAGGAGCACACCGGCGGAGTCGCCGAAGGCGTCATCCATGGCAATGGTGGCATCCGCCTGTACCGACACGTCGTCCGCCACACGGCGTGACGCGAGCGCCGACCACAGGGCTTGGGCAGCGCGCTCCTGCCCAGCGCCGGCAACTCCCACGACACACACCGCCGGACGCGTGTCGGCGCGATCGGCCGCCGCCAGCACCTCCGCGATCAACGACTTGATGATGTCGGCGGCGACGCCTTCGTGGCCCGGCAGGAGCGCCGTCCCGGCGCCCTCCACGCGTGCGAGCGTGTTGCCAGCGGCGTCGGCGAGTACGACCCGCGTGCGGCTGCCGCCGCCATCTACGCCTACAACGAGTGGTGTCGGGTCGAGCGGTCCGGCACTCATGAACGATTCCCCTGAGAAGAGCGCAGCGCCGTGGGCGACGCGTGCGTGAACGACGACAAAATACCCGTCACGAAGGTAAGCGTGGTACCGATCAGGACGAACCACGGCCACGCGATCACCGCGAACGGAGCGAGCGTCGGCGCGAGCGACGGAAACCAACCGCTGAGCGCCTTGGCGAAGACGATGAAGGTCATCGTGCCAATGCCAACCGCCATGCCCAAGATGGCGTCGCGCTGAATGGCCCGTGGCACGAGCATCGCCAGGAAAAAGGCGCCAAGGAGTCCACCGTATGTGAAAGAGGCGACCGAAAGCGCGATTGTCACCACGGGGGTCCCCTCGTTCTTATACAGCAATGCGCCGCCGATCAGTATCGCCGACCAGACGAGCGTGAACAGTTTGCTGACGCGAAGCAGCCCGGGATCGTCGGCACGCCGTTTACTGAACGGCAGGTAGAGATCGTGCAGCGTCGCTGCCGCCAGCGAGTTGACCGAACCGCTTACC
>JBBQAK010000402.1:0-3705 GCA_038316215.1 Gemmatimonadales bacterium
AGCGTACGGATCCTGATCCGGTCTCTACCACCACGCGCCCTGCACCATTTCCGATCGTCCCACGTAAACGGCGTCGCTCCACGGTACGAGTGCGAACGGCGAAGTCGGTGGTAATGCGTCCGCTTCCCGTCTCGATGTCCACCTCGGCCCCAAAGTCGACCGGCAGCGTCAGCGTGACACCGCCGGAACCAGCGCCGACGTTCACCGACGACGGCGACGAGCGCATCTCCAGCGACACGCCACCGCTCCCGGCGTCCACCGAGACGTCGGCCGCTGTGAGACTTGCCAGTCGCACGCTGCCGGAGCCGACATCCACCGAGAGTCGCTGGCAGGAGAGATCGTTGGCGGACACGCCACCCGAACCGGTGTCCACGGTGCATTCGTCACTGGACACACGATCCAGTGAGACGCCACCCGAGCCATTGTCGATCGACAGGCGACGACCGCGCGTGCCGCGGAGCGAAACGGCCCCCGAGCCCGCGTCGACGACCAGCGTGCCACGCGTATCGGTGGCCGTCACACGCGCCGCTGCCACGTCCAGCCGAAGATCGCCATCCACGTCGGTCGCAGTCATGTCGCCCACCAGCAGATAGCTGTCAAGCGCCGTGCCGTCGGGCACGAGCACACGGATATCGGCCCACGCCTCGAGACCGCTGCCGGAGCTCTTGACCCGCACGCGCTGTCCGTCGCGGTCGCGCCAGCCCTCGCCGCCCCACGTGCCGTCTTCACGGATACGCATCTCGGTGCTGCCACCCCAGCGCCGCTCGGGACCGCCACGATAGACCACGTCGTGGTCCGGGTAGATCACGCGTAGCGTGGGCAAGCCGCGCACGGTGCCGGTCTCAATGCGCAGTCTGTCGGCGTCCCGTCCCCGCGTGGTGATCTCGAACGCCACCTCACGACGGTCGCCACGGACAATCCGTACCTCACCGGCCACGTTGTACAGGGCGACGTGCGACCCGGTGAGTGTGCGGCGCTCGGTTTGCGCGGCCAGCGCCGATGGCAGCACCAGCACCAGGGCGAGACAGGCCGAGAGACGCGTACCGAAACCAGCCACGCCCAAAACGGTTGCGCGTGGCGCCGACCTCGCGGAGCTTGAGGGGACGATAGGCATGGGGCTCATGGAAAGAATTGAAAAGTGACCTCAACGCTTGGATGCCTCGGCCCGTCAAAATGGTTTGAAGGCTCCGCCACGTTTTCCATTCCACTCGCCCCACCATGCGTACGATGCGCACGATTTCATCCCTGTCCGTTTCGGCGGTCGTTGCAGCCCTGGCGTCAGGGCTGCCGACCTCGCCGCTGCACGCCCAGAAGCAAGTGCTGCCCACCGCAGTCGCTCCGATCGATTCCGCCGATCCGGTCGCGCTCATGGTCGCGCGCCTCGACCTCGAGACGTACAAGGCCACGCTGAAAGGACTCACGCAGTTTGGTGACCGGCGTCAGGGCACCAAGCGCAACCGCGATGCGGTGGACTGGATCGAAGCACAGCTGAAGAGCTACGGCTGCACGAACACGGAGCGAGTGGTGTATCGATATGAGCCGCCCACGTTGGCCGAGCGTCCGGCCACGCCGCCGCCGGCGGTTACGCCGCCGGCCGCCGGACAGCCGCCGCTCCGCCGAGTCGGCCCGCCGGCTACGCAAGCGTCGGGTGGTGGCCGTAATCGTGGCATCCGGACGCGGACCGGGGTGAACAATGATTCGCTGCTGCAGCCGGATCCGCGACTACGCGCGCTGAACGCGGAACCCAGTACGCCAGGCGAGCGTCAGGAAGTGTATTGCACGAAGGTCGGCACGGTGCGACCGGAAGAGATGTACATCGTGGGTGGCCACATGGACGGCATTGGCTGGGGCGAAGCCGTGAATGACGACGGCTCAGGCACAGCGCTCGTGATGGAACTCGCGCGGGTGTTCAGCAACCCTGACGTGCAGACCGATCGTTCCATTCGCTTCGTGCTCTGGAACAACGAAGAGTCGGGACTGAACGGTGCGCGTGCGTACATTGAGCAACGCCAGAAGCTGCAGGGTATCGAAGAGCCGAAGGGGTCGGGGAAGTATCCGGAACCCAAGTGGCTTGGCATGATCCAGCATGACATGATGATGTGGGACCACGGCATGCCGAAAGCCGATGGCACGATCGCCAAGGAGCAGCGTCCGGAAGCCGACGTGAATATCGAGTTCCAGATCAACTCGAAAATGTGGAAGGCGTCGTCAGAGCTCGCGTGGGCGTTGCATCAGTCGAACACGAAGTATGCCACCGACTACCCGGCGCAGGTTGGTCCGCACATGACCAATACCGACTCCGGCCCATTTCAAGACATTATCCCCGCCATCAGTCTGCGCGAGAACGAGCGCGGCACGCAGACGGGGAACGGATGGAATCCGCATTGGCATCAGCCCACCGACGTGTGGTCGACGTTTAGCGACAAGGATTTCCGTCTTGGCCTCAACGCCGCGCAGACCACGCTTGGTGGAGTCGGTCGGCTGGTTGGCGCCACGTTGAAGCCCGCGAACAAGATGTAAACTTGGTGTAATTCCGATGTGATTACACCAGCGGGGGAATGCGCCCAGCCCACGGGCGGGCGCGTTCCAGCTGGCCGGCCACGCGAAAGAGCGTGGCTTCGTCGCCAAAGCGTGATACCAATTGCGTCCCGATTGGCAGGCCGGCCGCGTTCCAATGCAGTGGCACTGACATCGCGGGCTGTCCGGTCACATTGAACAGCGGCGTGTAGGGAATGAACCCGTACACTTTCTTCGCGGTCGCATTGAGCAGGCCGGCCGCTTTCAGCACGCCGCCAAGGCCGAGTCCCGCGACGACGCGCAGCATGGCGCGTTCGGCGGCCGATGGCTGCAGGGCGCCGATCGTAAACGGTGGTGCGCCAAGCGTTGGGGTGACCAGCACATCGTAGTTCGTGAAGAAGCGGCCGACCGTGCGTCCCGCGACTTGCAGCAGGCGCACCGACGTCGCGTAGTCGGACGCACTGGCCGCCTTGCCCACGAGGCCGAGGGCCCACGTCGTGAGCTCCACATCGTCGGATCGTGGTGCGCGTTTGAGCTGCTCACCGATGTGCTCGATGTCCGCCCGTGCTTCCGCCGCCACGACCGTGAGAAAGGCCTGCGCCAGCCGTTCGCCATCGACGACGGGTTCGGCGCGCACCACGTCGTGCCCGAGCGATTCCAACAGGGCGGCGGCGTCTTCGAGTGCTGCGACACAATCGGGGTGGACCGTACTGCCGAAAAATGGCGTGGTGGTTACGGCAACGCGCAGGCGACCCGGCTCGCGCGTGACTTCTTCCAGATACGGTCGCTCCTGCGGCGGGCAGGCTACCGGAGTACCGGCGTCCTCGCCGGCGGTGGCATCGAGCATCGCGGCGGAATCGCGCACGCTGCGCGTGAGCACATGCTCCTGCACGAAGCCGCGCCACGCGTCGCCGATGTCGGGTCCGGTCGGCATGCGACCGCGCGTGGGCTTGATAGAGAACACGCCGTTGCACGAGGCGGGAATGCGCAGCGAACCGCCCCCGTCGCCGCCATGTGCGATGGGCACGATGCGCGCGGCCACGGCGGCACCGGACCCACCGCTCGAGCCACCCGGGGTCTTGGTGGGGTCCCACGGATTCCGCGCGGGCCCCAACGCCTCGCTTTCGGTATACGGGGTGAGGCCCAGCTCCGGCGTGTTGGCCTTGCCGATGAACACCGCCCCGGCTC